>NZ_JALKVM010000294.1:0-8909 GCF_057440575.1 Johannesbaptistia floridana | reverse complement strand
CAAGCCGGGGCAAGAGGGCGCAAGCCGGGGCAAGAGGGCGCAAGCCGGGGCAAGAGGGCGCAAGCCGGGGCAAGAGGGCGCAAGCCTTGCGCCCCTACTAGATCCGATTATGAAATAATACTTATCACTCATATCTTGCACGCAAATACAAAAGTACTAAATAGGCCAACAGGCGAGAATCAATTTTTAAGGGGTTAGGATTAATTCTTTAACTCATTACTTCAAAACTCATTATTCATCCACCACCAGTAACATTAGGTAAAGATGCAAGATGTGAGAGAACTGGTGGAGCCGGAGGCTTATCCGCAGGGGATTTATTCACAACGTTACCTACTTGATACTTTAATTATCGACGAGGTCCTCAGTGATACAGATAATCAAGTGGCGCGACAATTTGGATTAGTCTTTACACTTCCTATGACTTTACGTCCAATTTATGAAAACCTTGGGATTGATTTGACTGCCCACAACGGTAACGATCATTTTGAATTACCAATTCCTGCCACTTATGTGGTGAAACCCAACGGTGAAATTGTCTACGCCTTTGCTGATGTAGATTATACCAAGCGTGCTGAACCTAGTGAGATTGTCAAAGTAATCAAGGAGAATTCTAACAGGTAACGTTTTAAACAATTTCCTGTAAAGCTTCTGAGTTTTTCAGTTCACTAATGGTTTTATGACCAGTACAAAATAGTACTGTAGTAATTTCAGCCATAAGTAATTGTACTAATTCATCAACAACTTCTACAGACTCAGAAGCTGCCTTGAGAAAAGGTTGGGCCATACCGCCTAAATCAGCACCGAGGGCGATCGCCTTAGCGATTTCTAGTCCATTGCGCAATCCTCCAGAAGCAATCAGGGGAATTTCAGCATTGAGATTGCGAATATCTAAAATACAATTAGCGGTAGGTAGACCCCATTCAGCGAAAGTTTCACCCAATTTGCGTTTAATTTTATCTGTACTGCGCTGGCTTTCGACCTTTGCCCAAGATGTTCCTCCAGTACCAGCTACATCAATAGCACTTACCCCAGCAGTAATTAACTTTTCTGCCATTGAAGCTGAGATACCATTCCCCACTTCTTTAACAATGATTGGGATTGATGTATTCCAACAAAGACTACTAATCTTTTCATATAGTCCACGGAAATTAGTATCGCCATTGGTTTGGATACATTCTTGTAGGGGGTTTAAGTGCAAAATTAAAGCATCTGCTTGGAGAGTTTCTACTAATTTAATGCAATCTTTAATCTTATAATTATAATTTAGTTGAACAGCACCTAAATTAGCAAACAAAGGAATATCGGGAGCAACTTCCCGCACGGAAAAAGTATGGGCTAATTCTGGCTTTTCAATAATAATTCGTTGAGAACCCACCCCCATAGGTAACTTATACTTTTGAGCTATTTGAGCGAGACGTAGATTAATAATTTTAGCCTGTTCAGTTCCTCCAGTCATTGAGGAGATTAACAAAGGAGCATTTAACTGATGGTTGAGGAATTTTACACCTAGGTTAATCTCACTATAATTTACTTCCGGTAAACAGCTATGAACAAAATGATAGCGATCTAATCCATTGGTAAGACCGTGAAATTGTACATCCTCTTCCAGACAGATTCGCAGGTGATCCGCTTTGCGCCTCTGGGTGTTACTCATACAATAATTCTATAGATATATATTTTTAGCACAAATATAAAATACCATAAAATCAAGGTATAATGAGAGGCAATTGAATTTTAAATTAACTATGATTGAGCCTATTGGTGTAGAACAAAATTCTTTAGTAACTAGTTTGGGAACTATGGTTTACTATAGTCCCAAGCAGAAACCCTGGCAGGATTTACAACCGAGTCAAACAGAAAAACTAAACAATCTAGTTTTTTTACATGGTTTTGGGGGAGGTTCTTCAGCCTACGAATGGTCTAAGGTATATCCAGCTTTTGCTACAGAATATGAAGTGTTAGCACCAGATTTAATAGGTTGGGGACGTTCAGACCATCCTGAACGTAACTATACACCAGAAGATTATATAAAAGTAATTCTTGAATTTATCGAAAAAACCTGTGAAACTCCCACACCCGTGGTAGCTTCCTCTTTAACAGCAGCTTTAACCATTCGTGCCGCGATAGAACGTCCTGATTTATTTAAATGTTTAATCTTAACTACCCCGTCGGGATTATCAGATTTCGGGGAAGATTATACAAGGAGCTTTTTTGCCCAATTAGTTAGTACTCCAATCTTAGATAAAGCCATCTACGGTTTAGGAGTAGCCAGCTATAATGGTATCGAAAATTTTCTCAAAACTAGACAATTCGCTCACCCAGAAAGAATTTATCCAGAGATTATAGAAGCATATTTAAAATCGGCAACCCAAAATAATGCTGAATACGCTGCCTTGTCTTTTGTTAGGGGAGATATTTGCTTCGATTTATCTAAATATATACCCCAATTAACTACTCCTACAGCAATAATCTGGGGCCAAAAATCCCAATTTACAAGTCCAGAAATCGGTAAGCGTCTAGCAGCCCTTAACCCAGAAAGTATTAAAATATTCCAAGAATTACCAGAAGTGGGACTAACCCCTCAGTTAGAGTTACCAGCAGTAACCATAGGTCTAATCAAGGGTTATCTCCAAAAGTTAATTTAGTTGTTATTAATATTGTCAAAAAATGCCTAATCGTCTAGCTACAGTAAATAGTTTATATCTCCGTAAACACGCTAATAATCCCATAGACTGGTGGTATTGGTGTGAAGAAGCTTTAGCCATGGCTAAGTCAGAAAATAAACCCATATTTCTATCTATCGGTTACTCAAGTTGCCACTGGTGTACCGTGATGGAGGGAGAAGCATTTTCTAATCAGGAGATAGCCGATTATCTTAATGAAAACTACTTACCCATCAAAGTAGACCGAGAAGAGAGACCAGATATAGATAGTGTCTATATGCAGGCGTTACAAATGATTACAGGTCAAGGAGGTTGGCCATTAAACATATTTTTAACCCCAGATGACCTAATCCCCTTTTATGGTGGTACTTACTTTCCCATGGAACCCCGCTACGGACGTCCTGGTTTTCTGGATATACTAACTTCTCTACGCCATTTCTACGACCATGAAAAAAAGAAACTAGAATCAATTAAAACTCAAATTACTCAAGGATTTAAAAAAGGGTTAATTATTTCAACTAATCAGTCAGAATTTTCCCTAACTAAAGAACTACTCTACAAAGGCATTGAAACTAACACCGGGATAATTAGAGAAAATAGAGATAGTGGTCCTAAATTTCCCATGATTCCTTACGCAGATTTAGCATTACGTGGTAGTAAATTAAGTTTCAATTCTCGCTATGATGGCCAAAACTTAGCTCGAAAACAAGGAGAAAATTTAGCCTTGGGAGGAATTTTTGACCATGTAGCGGGAGGATTCCATCGTTATACCGTTGATTCTACCTGGACAGTGCCCCATTTTGAAAAAATGCTCTACGATAATGGGTTAATTGTTGAGTATCTTTCTAATTTGTGGAGTGAAGGGGCAACTAAACCAGAATTTAAGCGGGCCGTCTCTAAGACAGTAGAATGGTTAAAAAGAGAAATGACCTCCCCATTGGGTTATTTTTATGCTTCTCAAGATGCAGATAGTTTTAGTAGTAACACAGCATCTGAACCAGAAGAAGGCGCTTTTTATGTTTGGGATTACACTGAACTACAATCTATATTGACAGATGATGAATTAACTAAACTCGGTAGAGAATTTACCATTACTCCTAAGGGAAATTTTGAAGGTTATAATGTTCTTCAAAAACACCACAGTTCAGAGTTAAATGAAAGCATAGAAAGAATTTTAAAAAAATTATTTAAGGTGCGTTACGGTCGTTCAGCCAAGGAATTACCACTATTCCCCCCAGCGCATAATAGCCAGGAAGCGAAAACCATCAATTGGGAAGGTCGTATTCCTCCAGTAACTGATACTAAAATGATTGTAGCTTGGAATAGTTTAATGATTTCTGGTTTAGCGCGGGCTTATACTGTTTTTAAAGACCAGATTTACTGGGATTTAGCTACTTCAGCAGCTCAATTTATCTTAAATAATCAGTGGGTCAAAGGTCGTTTTTATCGCCTCAATTATGAAGGCAATGTATCTGTTTTAGCACAATCAGAAGATTACGCCCTCTTTATCAAAGCACTATTGGACTTAAATGCAGCAAATTACCGGGAGAAGAAGTGGTTAGAAGCAGCATTAAGGATACAGGCAGAATTTGATCGCCTCTTTTGGAGTAGCAATCAAGGCGGTTACTATAATAACGGTAGCGATGACCATCAATTCTTACCAATCGTAGAACGAGCTTACAATGATAATGCTACTCCTTCAGCTAATGGTGTTGCCGTAGCTAATTTAGCTCGTTTGAGTATATTAACGAATAACTTGAATTATTTAGACCAAACCTACAATATTCTCAATTCTTTTAATAATGTGTTGCAACAGTATCCTCAATCTTGTCCTAGTTTAGTTACTGGTCTCTACTGGTATTTGTATCCCATCGGAGTGAAAACTACTTCAGAACAAATCACTCAATTAATTGACCAATATTTTCCCTCTACAGAATTTACTCTAGCTACAGATTTACCCGAAGCTTCTTTAGGTATTGTTTGTCAGGGATTAGCTTGTAATAAGCCAGCAACAACTCCCGCAGAATTGTTAGAGCAAATTAGACATCTTGAGTAATCAAAAGCGGTTTGATAAACTAGGTTCGTAGTTGGACTTTAGTCCTATTGATTGAGATTTTAAAAGTTTATCGGGCTAAAGCCCTACTACAAACTCATCAGTTCAATAAACTTAATTACCAAGATGTTGCTGCAATAATGCTTGAGCCCGTGGTTTATAGAGAAGATGGAATAGAGACTCCAAATACCTCAGCATATCCTCTCGATTTTCTTGAGAATTGAAATTCCAAAAGCCATAAATACGTGCTAAAGAGAGTAAGCGAGTTGTGTGAATTTTCCAGGTATAGACACTATAAACTCTTTCAATGCCTTTTTGAGATATACTATGCCAGTAATCAGGATTTTCTTGACATTTTTCGATAAATTGCAGGATTTTTTGAGCGGTTTCAGCATTATTTGTGGGATTGATATAAAAACCATTGATTTGGTCCTGAATAATCTCTAAAGGACCACCAAATTGGGTGCCAAAGGTGGGTAAACCAGAAATCATCGCTTCTAAAATAGTTAAGCCAAAGGCTTCAAATAGGGCAGGTTGCACAAAAATCCCTTGGCGATCGCCAATCACCCGATAAACTTCTCCTGAGTCATTTTTAGGCAGACGCACTCCCAACCAGCGAATTTTCCCATGCAGTTTATATTCTTGAATTATCCCATAGAGTTTTTCAATTTCCTCTTTTTCCTCATTATCATTAGATTCAGATGTATGCAGCTTACCTGCAATTAAAATCAAATTACAGTACCTTTGTAACTCAGCAGATTGACCGAACAATTCAGCTAAACCAGTAATATTTTTAATGCGGTCCAAACGCGCCATAGAAAACAAAGGTCGCTTATCAGGATCATCTAATTTACCAAAAACTAAATCAGGATCTTCCTTAGTAAATAACAACTCTTCTAACTGTTTAGTTTTAGCTTTAATTCTATTTTCCTGTTGAGTGTAGGGGAAATAAACTTTTTCATTCACTCCAGGAGGCACCACATTAAACTTAGGAGAAAATAATTCTATACCGTGGATCACATGATAGAGATTGGGCATGGTAAAATTCTGATGGGATTCATATTGACCTACACTATCTTGACGTCCGGCAATTTCTTGATAGGTACTGCTAATAATACAGTTAGCCGCATTCATCGCGATTAAATCTGCTGTAAATTGCAAAGAAAAATGATATTGACTTTCTAAATCTTGCCAGTAGAGATTACTAAACAGATATTTGGATTTTTCCAAAGCATGGGCTACATTAAATTGAGTTACACCTAGACGTCTAGCCAACAAAAAGGCTACTAAATTACCATCAGAATAGTTACCAATAATTAAATCTGGTCTCCCGGAAAACTCTGCACATAGTTCTCTTTCTGCATCAATAGCGTAAGTTTCTAAATAGGGCCAAATCTCAAATCGTGAGATCCAATTATCTGTATAATCTGGATTAAGCCTACGGAAAGGTACTCGCAAAATCCAAGCATTTTCAGTGCCGTGGACTTTTTCTAAGCGTTGATTACAGAGAGTTCCATCGCTATTCGGTATTAAGCGAGTGAGAATAATTACTTTTGGTTTTACTCCTAAATTATCTAAGCCAGCTAAGGTAATATCTTCTTGTAATTGCTTTTCTAAACTAATTGCTTGGTCTAAAACGTAGACAACTTGACCCCCTGTATCAGGACGACCTAAGACTCCTTCTTGTCCAAACCAACCATGTATAGATACTAAGACAATGCTAAAAACCATGGGTATACGAGAAAGAAAAGCTTCTAAACTTTCATCATTGGGAGAATCAATTAATTCATCGAGAATTTCTAAAGTTTCTAGGATTCTTCCTACTGTATTTCCCCAGCCTGGTTCAAATCCTAAATCTTGTAATTGGAAGCGAATTTCTTCGTAGGGTTGTGTCGGTGGTAGGGATACTAGGTAACCTAGGGCTTGTTTTACCTGTTCTGAAAGTTGTTGTTGGTTTTTGATTCTACCATTGATTAAGAGAATCGTACCATTGACAGAATGTAATTTCAGAAACAGGTATAGAGATTCTAACCATTGTTGTGGGTCTTGAAATAGCTTACTTGAGAGAAAACGATTCAGAAATTCTACACCTCTACCAATATTTTTAGGATCCCGGATTTTTGGTGAGTAGTCGTAAAATGGTTTAAAGTCTATTTCAAATACTGTCCCCTCTTCTGGGTGAAAATGATTGACGATGCGATCGCGTATATCTAATAGTTCTGGTATACTTATTTTTTCTATAGTTAAATCTGGCAGAAGGCGATAACTTTCTGAATTAGCAATTTTTGCCCGAATAATTAGACAAATATTTTCTGTTTCTAAGATAATTTCCTGTGTATAGTAGATTAGTTTTCCCAATGCTGAGGATTCTCGGTAGTTTTCTGGATATGCTTGTTTCCGGCAAAAATCATCAAAAGCATTAACTATATCGTTGCGGAGTAAATATTTTTGTTCTAATTCTCGTAGGTAGTAAATAAATCCCTGTAGGTCATTTTTGTGTTTTGAGTTAATTACAGCATCGAGGAGATAGGACATTATTTGTATTTTTTCCTTTGTTTTTAGATTTGCTTATATAGACTATAACGCTAGGCGCTGGGAAATAGGCAATAGTTAGCATTTAAGATACTTTCATTAGTTTAAAATTTAAATACTCATGTGCAACCTATTTTTAGTTTATAAAAATGACCCCAATTCGCCTTTGTTCTACTTGCTACAATAATAAATTATTTTTTAATTGTACGATAAGTTTGGTTAGGATCATTAGGATTATCTGGATTAGTATATTCTAGTAATTTTTCATTGATTAAAGGTTTAAGATATTGAGCTAATAAATGTTTTCGGCTTCGTTTTAAACGAATTGCTAATTCACTCGATGAATGAGGTTTGATTTTACAAAGTTCTAAAATTAAAGCCTTCATTTCTTCAGGTGTTTCTCGTTCTCCTAATTGATTTAATTTCTCCTCAAGGGATTCCTGAGTTATAGTCGTAAATAATTCAAGCGTAAGTTGTTGACCATGTTGTGTACTACTATCCTGATTAGGTATCTTTAACTGTCCAGATAAGCTGTCCTGATTAGGTATCTTTAACTGTCCAGATAAGCTGTCCTGATTAGGTATATTTGACTGTCCAGATAAGCTGTCCTGATTAGATATATTTGACTGTCCAGATAAGCTGTCCTGATTAGATATATTTAACTGTCCAGATAAGCTGTCCTGATTAGGTATATTTGACTGTCCAGATAAGCTGTCCTGATTAGGTATATTTGACTGTCCAGATAAGCTGTCCTGATTAGGTGTACTACTGTCCTGATTAGGTATATTTAACTGTCCAGAATAAAATTCCTGCTTGAGAGTATAATAAGTAGCTGTACTTTTTCCGTGTGTCTCAATTATCCCTAAATCTCGTAAATGTTTGAGTGTTTGGCTGGCTTTTAAGGTATCAACATCATTAACCAGACGACAAATTGCATTATTGATGGTTGTTTTTTCTCGTAAAACCACTAATATTTTTGCTTCTTCGTCTGTTAAATTATACTCTTTAAATTGAGATAACCATTGCAAAGCCTCTTCATCAAAAAAGTTATGGGAATAAATAATTATTTGAAATTGATCTTTATCGCGATTAGATTCAAAGCTAGGAAGAGTTAAGTTAGCGTCTAACATTGCTTCTATCATGACTCTAATGCCTGAACCTTTGGTTTCTGCGAATCCCGTTTCATGTAAAACTGAGGCGATCGCTTCATTACGAATTACTGACCCTGGTTCTCCTAATGTGTCTTGATTTAAGGGCTAAAAACAGTTGAAAAATATCTACCCATTTCTTCTTAAACTTGCTCATTTAATTAGCTAAATAGCCATAATGGATAAGTTTTAGTTGGTTGACAATTAGGGACAAAGAGATAATTGAGACATAATTACTGTGTTTTCCCCCTTGATGATAAGTCGTTTAGTGCGCTATCAGAGAAAGTCTCGACCAACTATTGTTTAACAATGATATAATATTAATACTTAAGTGGTTGTTGATGATGGTGATAAAAAAATCTAATACCCTAAGTTATGTCAAAGCATTGCCAACACCAATAAACGAGTTAAATGCTTTGGGCTTTACTAGTTTTGAGATGTTTTTAACAGCTTATGAGCCTATTTATAGAGAAGCAGTTTGTGAAACAGTAAATCATTTAATAAATTGTCTAG
>NZ_JALKVM010000293.1:0-8944 GCF_057440575.1 Johannesbaptistia floridana | reverse complement strand
GAACTTTTTCTGAGGTTAATTTAGTACATAAGTACTGGTGGAAGATGTGAGTTGGGGAAGCTTTTAGTATAGATTAGAGTTACATTGTCAGAAAGTTTTTAATACTTCAAATTAAGAATATTTATCAATCAGTGAAAATAGCATCCTGTGTAGGTTGGGTTGAGGAACGAAACCCAACATTAGTTTTATTTTTCTGATATTGTGGTGCGTTAAACTTTGTGTCTGTTTGGTGGCTATAATTGTAGATTAAATAATACTTGAAATTAAGAATATTTATAAATCAGTACAAGAATACTGATAAGCGATAAGCAAGTTATAATAATTGAAGAAAAATTACCCCTTCCTCCTTCTATGCTTACTAACACAACGATTCTACGCGAACCAACCTCTAGTTACTCCACCGCCGATGAAAACCTCAATAACTGGGTGGAGATATTGGTAGATTGCCCAGGAGTGCAGGGCTTATTTACATATAACTTACCTGAATCTATAGTAGTAGAACCAGGTGATATTGTGAGTGTACCCTTTGGCAATAAATTAGTAGGAGGAATAGTAATTCGTCTCCAAAATACACCACCAGCAGATTTACCCCAAGAAAAAATAAAAGACATCGCTGAAGTAATCGCCGCCAAAGTATTCCCTAGCACCTATTGGCAAATACTCACTCAAGTTTCTAGTTACTACGGCACAGACTTATTTAATGTGATTCGCCTTGCCTTACCCCCAGGATTATTGGGAAAATCTCAACGACGCATTAAATTAAATCCCGATAAGATACCCCCAGGGGCAGAAAACTTCTGTAGCCTCTCAGCCCAAAATATACTTAACTTACTCCAGAAACAAAAAACAGGAGGAGATTATAGCTTTCAATATCTACGCAGAGAAATCAAGAGCGCCGATAGAGGCATAAGAGAATTAAGTAAAAAAGGATGGATAACTAGTTACATAGAACCGCCAAAGGTAATTCGCCCAAAACGACAAAAAGCGGTTACAAAAGTAGTTGATAGCTTTCCTCCTGATTTGACTCCAAAACAAAGAGAAGTGTTAGAAGTATTGGGCATGAGAGGGGGAGAATTATGGTTAACAGAATTGATACAAATTGCCCAAACTACTGCATCAACAGTAGAAAACCTGGCTAAAAATGGCTGTGTAGTCATTGAATCAAGAGAAAGACTGCGTTTAGACCAACAGGGTAAAATAACACCAGATAGACCAAAACAACTAACTCAACACCAAGCAGAAGCATTAGAAGTAATCAGAAAACTCACAGGATATGCTCAAGTCTTACTCCATGGGGTAACAGGATCCGGGAAAACAGAAGTATATCTCCAGGCGATCGCACCCCTAGTAGCTGAGGGAAAATCCGTCTTAATATTAGTACCCGAAATTGGTCTTACCCCTCAACTTACGGACCGTTTTCGGGCTCGTTTCGGCAAAAAGGTTTTAGTCTATCACAGTGCCTTAGGAGATGGTGAACGTTACGACACCTGGAGACAAATGCTGAGGAGAGAATCCCACATAGTAATAGGAACTCGTTCTGCTGTATTTCTCCCCATATCTGACTTAGGTTTAATTGTACTCGATGAAGAACATGATTCTAGCTTCCAAGAAAGTCAGAGGATGCCCACCTACCATGCCCGCAAAGTAGCCACCTGGCAAGCTCAACAAGCCAATTGCCCCCTAATCCTCGGTTCAGCGACTCCCGCCAGTGAAACTTGGTATAACTGCCGCCATCAACAACAAAATACCAACAGCTACTACTTATCCTTACCAGAGAGAATCCAATCACGGCCATTACCTCCCGTAGAAATTGTTGATATGCGCCAAGAACTACAAAGAGGTAATCGCTCTCTCTTTAGTGATGCTCTCTACCAAGCCTTAGAAAACCTAGAAGAAAATCAACAGGCAATTCTCTTTATCCCTCGACGAGGACACAGTACTTTTGTATCTTGTCGTAGTTGTGGATATGTGATTGAATGCCCTAACTGTGATGTTTCTCTCTCCTACCACTACACCTACGAAGGAGCCAGCAAATTACTCCGTTGTCACTACTGCAACCATACCAGTTTACAACCAGAAACTTGTCCCGAATGCAGTTCTCCCTACCTTAAATTCTTTGGTAGTGGCACACAAAAAGTATATTTAGAATTAAATCGTCTGTTTCCCCAACTCAGACTAATTCGCTTTGACAGTGATACCACCCGCACCAAAGGCGCCCACCGCAATCTTTTACATCGTTTTGCCCAGGGAGAAGCTGATGTGTTGATAGGTACCCAAATGCTCACCAAAGGCATAGATGTAGCTCAAGTAACTTTGATTGGAGTAGTAGCGGCAGATGGACTCTTACACCGCTCTAACTATCGTACAGCAGAACAAGCTTTTCAAATCTTAACCCAAGTAGCAGGAAGGGCAGGGAGAGGAGAAGAAGAGGGGAGAGTAATTATTCAAACCTACTCCCCAGAACATCCAGTACTAGAGGCGGTAAAAAGTTATAACTATCAAAAATTTATCGAAACAGAATTACAACAAAGAGCTGAGTTAGACTACCCTCCCTATGGTAGTCTCATTTTGATTCGTTTAAGTGGCCTCAAGGAAGCAGAAGTAGAAACCACAGCCAATGAAATCGCCGATGCTTGTATCTCCACCTTCGGTGAAGCAGCAGAAATTTTAGGACCAGCGCCAGCACAAGTAATGAGGGTAGCCCGTCGCTATCGTTGGCAAGTTCTACTCAAGTTTAATCGTCAACCCTTGAATACTTTACCAAATTTACAAAATTTACAACAAATCTGCCCATCATCAGTTAATATGTCTATAAGTGTTGACCCCCTAGAAATTGAGTGAAAGTAATTGGCTTAATGAGTGGCACTTCCGTAGATGGAATTGATGCCGCTTTGGTAGAAATAAAGGGAAAAAATCTAGATATACAAGTATCTGTTTTAGATACGGGGTTTTTCCCCTATCCTGCTCCTTTACAATCTCAAATTTTGGCTGTAAGCAGTGGTAAACCCCTATCAATGGCGGCTTTGGCTGCCCTAGATGAAGCGATAGCCTCCTGTTTCGCCAAGGCAGCCTTGAATTTAGCTAAAAATAACCCAGATGTAGCCTTAATCGGTTCCCATGGTCAAACCGTGTACCATTCACCCCAAAAAGAGCAAAAATTAGGCTATAGCTTACAATTAGGCCGTGGAGCTTCGATTGCTCACTTAACAGGTATTCCCACAGTTAGCGACTTTCGCGCCGCTGATATCGCCGCAGGAGGTCAAGGTGCCCCCTTAGTTCCCAAAGTAGATGCAGCTTTACTGGCCGACACCGAAGAAACTAGATGTATTCAAAACCTGGGAGGTATCGCTAACGTGACTTATTTACCTCCTAAAAAAAACCCTGACTGGGAAAAATCAATTATGGGTTGGGACACAGGTCCAGGGAATATACTCCTGGATTTAGCCGTTAAACAACTAACTCAGGGTAAGCAACACTTTGATAAGAATGGGGAATGGGCATCCCTTGGTAAACCCTGCACTTCTTTAGTTAACCAATGGATAGCAGATAATCCCTTTTTCAGCCAACCACCTCCTAAATCTACAGGGAGAGAATTATTTGGCTTTGCCTATCTCTCTCATTGTTACTCTGATAGTCAAAAAAACCAGCTAAGCAGTGCAGATTGGTTAGCAACCTTGACAGAATTAACAGTGGCGACAATTGTGACTAATTATCAGCTATTTTTACCAAAAATGCCATCTTCTGTCTTACTTTGTGGAGGAGGTAGTTATAACCTCTACCTAAAAAAGCGTCTACAGGCTAAATTAGGAGAAGAAATAACTGTTTGTTCTACAGATAGCTTGGGCATAAGTGCTAAATATAAAGAGGCAATAGCTTTTGCAGTTCTGGCCTATTGGCGCAGGGAAAATAAATATCCAGGAAATTTCCCACAGGTTACAGGGGCCTCACAGGAAATGCTACTTGGCTCGATGAATCAAACTGTAAACACAAAAATTGAAAACTTAACACAAGAAAACTTAACAAAAGGAGCAAAAAGTTGAGCCACAGTTTTTTAGTAGAAACAGGAAGATGGTTCCTAACAGGAAATTGGCAAGATAGTAATCAACCACCAATGAAAATTGAGGGGTTAATCAGTATTGTCTGGGGTGAACCTACCTGGTTTACAATGAGTACAGAGATAACCTTTCCCGATAATAATCACACAGAGATATTAGGGAAATATCGAGGACATTTTCAAAATAATGCCTATCAGTACACCTACGTGTTAAAACAAAACTTATTAGGTAAAATAGAGGGAGAAGGCTGGGTTGCTCCCAATGCCATCATACAACGTTATTGGGTAATAAAAGATAATCAAAGACAAGGGGGCTTTGAAACTTTTTATAAGGTGAATCCTAGAACTTATCAAATGGCAGGAGCGATTTTTAACGGTCATTTTATTACCAGTACCGTAGAAGCAGAATTAGAATTGCAAAGTTAGATTATCAAGCTTAGTTACAAAAATTATTTTTATAACTATATGGAAGAAAACAAATAGGTATATGAGTAAAATGAATTAAGGGCAAATGATCGGCTTTGCTATTGAAAAGTCAAATAGTGTAAGTGGGAAATAATGGTGAAAGTCTCTTTGTTTGATGGGTATGAAACTGGAGTTGAGCTAAGATGAGCACAGATCGCAATCTCAATCGCATAATCGCCAAACGCTACCGTCTAGTAGAATTAATCGGGACAGGAGCAATGGGTTACGTTTATCGTGCAGAAGATAAACTACTAGGGGATACAACTGTAGCTGTTAAATTCCTAGCCCAAACACTATTAAATCAAAAAATGCGCGATCGCTTTGAGAGAGAAGCAACAATCTGTGCTAACTTGGCAGAAAGAAGCATACACGTAGTAGGAGTTAGAGATTATGGAGTTGATGAAAATCGAGTTCCTTACTATGTTATGGAATTTCTCCAAGGAGTAAGTCTTGGAGACATCATTCAAGAACAAAATATTCCTCTCCCTCGTTTTCTCTCTTTAACTCGTCAAATTTGTCTAGGTTTAGAATCCGCCCACAAAGGCATCGTGTTTAAAGGCGAACACTCACCAATCATACACCGAGATATTAAACCAAGCAACATTTATGTACTTGAAGACCCAACTATTGGGGAACTAGTTAAAGTACTAGATTTTGGTATCGCTAAACTGATTAGTTCCGACAACAACCAAACAAATTCTTTTATGGGGACCCTCGCTTATTGTTCTCCAGAACAAATGGAAGGAAAAGAATTAGATAATCGCTCGGATATTTACAGCCTCGGGGTAATGATGTATGAAATGCTTACCAATCAAATGCCCATAATTCCAGAAACCCCCACCTTCCCAGGTTGGTATAAAGCACATCACGAACTGCCTCCCCGAGAATTTAAAGCTAGTTTGAATATTCCCTATGAATTAGAAAAACTAATTTTAAAGTGTTTAGCTAAAAAACCCAATTCCCGCCCTCAGTCTATCACCGAAATTCTCTCTGTTTTAGAAAAAATCAAAACTGAATCACAATTTTTTTCACCTCAGCAGCAATTATCCCTTCAAAACGATAAAATTTTTACTTCTTCTAAAACAGAGATAGTCATCCCTCGTAGAGAAGAATCATATTCAGAAGCTTCTTGGCCAAAGGACAAACCACAACAAAAGATTGTTTTTCCTCGGGTAATGGAGATTAATCAAAAATCATACCCCACCCTCTGGGTAATGTTAGAATATGAAGATATTCGCCATCGCCTCTCAAGTATTCGTTATAATCAATTCTTATACTTGGCTTCTCCCCATCCCATGATTTTGTGGATTACAGTTCTATACCACCAAGAACATGGTCCTCGTTGGTTGCCTTGTTATCTTGATTTAAAAACAGATTTAGGTTTACAAGTAGCCCTGTTACTTTCTAAAACCAGCTCTTACTCAATCCTATTTTTCGCAATCAATGAAGAACCTAAATGTAAGCACGTGATGAAAGCAACTATTGCTAAACGTCAATGCCAACTACTTCGTAACTGGACTCAAGATTCTAGAAGTATTAAATACTTTGGTAAACCACAAGCAAGTAAACGTCATCTTAAACAAGAGTTTGAACATCTCAAACCCAAAATTATCGAAAAACTCCTGAAAGTTCAAACTTTAAATTAAATATCAGTAAAATATAGAAAAATTACTCTTAAAACTCTTCCCTGTTAAAGGTCTATGCTTTATAAACATCTTTCTTAACATAAAACTTGACAAAACCAGTAACTTGTGTATTAGGGCTTTTTCAGATTTTGTCTAATAAAATAATGTATGGCAATATAAATTTAACCAGCAAATTAAGTAATTTTACTTAAAATTTCTCCCCCTGCTATACAAGAGTTTCGTGAGTTCCTTATAAAGGATAGGTCAAAGGTGGGGTTCAAGCTTCGCCGGTTTTCGGCGCTCTTGTCCTACCGCCAATGTTAAGTATAAATACTTAAAAAATAATTTGTTTATTCTGCATTCTTAATTCTTAATTCTACATTTCACCACACCAGCCAATGAGTGGAAAAGATGCAAGACTTGAATAAAGCTCCCCTACATCCCCAGTTTTTTTATCGCTAAACCCAAACTAAAAAACGATAACCTAACAAGAGATAAAGGCAGCATGAGTATTAGGTTTTAACCTTCAGTTAAGTTTGAGGGTTAATATCTAGACCCCACTGATGCTTTAAAAACTCCTTATAAAGATTTTCTCTGACAATCATCTGTTCATACAATTTCACTAAACATTCTTGAGCTTGTTTATGACTCATTTTATCTACTTGCGTTGCAAAAGAGTGTAAGTTAAATTGTTGTTCCAGAGATAAGTTAACTGACTCTGACATAGTAAACTCCTTACTTACTTATTTTTGATAACTTGTAAATAAATATAACAATTATTTGACAAAATGTCCAATCTTTGTATTGAAATCTTAACTATTATACCGAAAGAAAGAGTACTGATGTACTAGTAAGAAAGTAATAAGTAAAAGGTAAAGTTACAGGAGATAACCTGATCTGGTAAAATTAAGTGAAATAAAAAGAAAAAATTTAACTAAATTGTTTAAATTATGTAAAGATTCTGCAATAATTAGAGTAAAGGAGAAAAATTTCGCCAGGTAAGCAGATCTGAAGAAAAGCAACTCAAAAAAGTTCAATGACTACCTATTAATATTTTGTAGAAGATTATTGAAAAAGTGACTATTTTGACGCAAAAAGCTAATTCTGTTAAAATTATGAAGTCAAGACAGCGAAAAGATAGCTGGCCAACAATCTGGACAAAGTCAATAGGTGGAAGTAGTATATCTCTACAAAGAAAGTTTTCATTATCAATTTTTATCAAAACAACATCAGGAGGAAGAAACGAATGCCAGTTCGTCTTTATGTAGGTAATTTACCAACTAAACAACCAATAGAACGGGATGATTTAAAATCTGTGTTTGCAGAATCAAGCGAACTAGTGTCAACCCCAAAAGTACCCACAGACCGCAAAGGTCACTGTAAAGGATTTGCGTTTATCACAGTGGCGAATGAAGATTTAGCAGAGGAAATTATAGAAAAATACAACGGTCAAGAATTCATGGGAAATGCAATCAAAATAGAGAAAGCATTACCTAGAACGAAAACCAAAGAAAAAGAGCCAGAAAAAGAGAGCGGAGAGCACAAAACTAGCTCAGAACAAACACAAACACCAAAACCATCGAAGAAAAGTAATAACAAACGGAACCGTAAGCAGAATCAAACAAATAACCAAAGCGATTCTCAATCAGTTCAACCAGATCCACGTTGGGCAGAGGAATTAGCAATTCTTAAAGAAAGATTGGCAACTCAAACCAGCAATTCATAGTACAATGATTTGTGGTTTCGACCACAAGTAGAAAAAAAAAAGGAGTACTGAGAATGTCTGTAGAGGTTGATCCGGTAAAAGTAATGAAAAAAGAAGTAGGTCTAGCGGCAGCTTCTAGAGTGAAATCAAACTCAATCGTAGGCTTAGGTACGGGATCAACCGCAGCCTATGCAATTGAGTATATAGGCGATCGCCTAAAATCAGGAGAACTAGAAAATATCAAAGGAGTACCTACCTCTTTTCAGTCGGAAGTATTAGCTAAAAAATACGGTATTCCCCTAACTACCCTAGATGCCATAGACCGCATTGATGTAGCCATAGATGGAGCCGACGAAGTAGACCCGGCAAAAAACCTGATTAAAGGCGGAGGAGCAGCCCATACCAGGGAAAAGGTGGTAGATAGCCTAGCGGAATTATTTATAGTTGTAGTAGATAGCAATAAACTAGTAGACAAACTGGGTTCAACCTTTTTACTACCAGTAGAAGTAATTCCCATGGCTTTATCACCAGTGATGAAGGCTTTATCCGAACTTGGAGGGGAACCAGAAATACGGATGGGCATCAAAAAAGATGGTCCAGTGGTCACAGACCAAGGTAATCTAGTCATAGATGTTAAATTTTCTCAAATTGACAATCCCGCAGAATTAGAGTCAAAAATCAACAATATACCAGGAGTATTAGAGAATGGTTTATTTGTGGGTTTAGCAGACTTGATTCTGGTGGGAGAAATTAAAGACGGAAAACCCACCGTCAGAGAAATTAATTAAAGAGAAATGCAACTCAGGCTTTTTCTGCCTGAGTTTTAAAATTTAGGGGCTCTCTTGGCATTTGGTGGTCAAGTGTATTCGTTTGTAGCACATTTCCCCTCTCCCCCTCTCCCTCTCTCCCTCTCTCCCTTCTCCCCCTCTCCCCCTCTCCCCCTCTCCCCCTCTCCCCCTCTCCCTCTCTCCCTTCTCCCCCTCTCCCCCTCTCCCTTCTCCCCCTCTCCCTCTCTCCCTCTCTCCCTCTCTCCCCCTCTCCCCCTCTCCCCCTCTCCCTCTCTCCCCCTCTCCCTCTCTCCCCCTCTCCCTCTCT
>NZ_JALKVM010000292.1:0-1535 GCF_057440575.1 Johannesbaptistia floridana | reverse complement strand
CCGTTATGGGCAATTTCCAAGAGAATAGGTTTTTTTGGCGTAAAAAGCTAAATATTTTTGAAGCATTAAATTTTACACTATGTTTTTTGGTTCTGAAAAAGAATATGAAATATTAAAAAATGAAACTGCAGAAATCAGAAGTTGTATTACTAGGTACATTGGTTATATAATTAGTGTGGCTGGACTATCAGGGTTTCTTGCGAAATTTTATTTCGAAAGGAGTAAAGGTCAAGCAATTGACTTGGATATTCCTATTATTTTATTTTTATCACTGCTAGTAATTACTCTTTTGTATAATGTAATCTGGTATAAGTTTCGATCACATAATCGTTATGTCGGCTACATTCAACTATTGACCCAAGAAATTAATCATTATAAGTTGAGTGGAATTGAAAATCAGGATCAACTCAATTCTAGAGAAAAAAACTATCTGGACACCCCTCCAGATGAATTGGTAGAAGATGAATTTAAAAAGAAAAGAATATTTGCATGGGAGTTTGTGATGTCGAGGTATAATGGAGCTAGGTTTGAAAACCAACAAGAAAACATAATCTCTGCTACAAATAAAGCAAAATTTCGATTTCATATCCCAGATGGATATAAATATAGTCAGGTAGATAATTATTCCACCCTTGATAAAGACTTTTTCGAGAAAATCATTTACCCTATATACGGTGTTAGAAAAACTGGATTCAAACAGATTGCTATAAACGCATTAAAATTCCCTTATGATGTATTTTATCAGATAGTCAAATTGTATAGTCCAAGAAAAAGAAATTTAGTATCAATAAGTCCAAATAAGAATATTGATTCTAGATACGTAAAAGGAGGATGGAATTATCCTATTGTCATAACTCAAACATCCTTTGTCCCTGTGTTGTTAATATTCCTATATTTAGTTTATTTTATCTTTTTTAAAGATAGACCAGATTCCGATTTGTTTAAATCTGATTCCGCGTGGAAAGTAATTACTATTTTTATCGGAAGTTCCTTTATTTTCGGTATTTGGATTAGCAAATTTTTAAAAGGTATTTATGAGATATCTCATGGAAATGAGTCAATTGAGTTTTTTTGCTGGACGTTTTTTATTTATAGAGTTCAATTGTTAAACTCCTATGACATCATGCCTAGTTATTTTTCAAGAGCGTTTATTCGATACTTTAAGTCACAGTTAATCCTGAGTAAATTAGAGGAAGAAAAGATTAGTATATGTGCGAAAAAATTAGCTAAAGCGAATGGTGTGAGTTTAAGTAAATATAAAGGAAAGCTTGAACATTGCAAAAAGCTTGATAGCAGCTATACAAATTTTCATAGAGAGTTAAATAAAAAGATAAAAAAATCTTTACAAAAGCCCATAACATAGGCTACATGCCATGCCGGTAAAAATCTTCGAAAGGAAAATGGAGATGGAAAACCCGCACAGGCAGCAAAAGCCAGGCTTCGCCAATTTCGCCTTTTGCTGCCTGCGCTAGCATTTGTGAATTGAGACGAAAATGGTAAATTTAAAGTCCGGCACGTCACGTAGCCGGGCCGTT
>NZ_JALKVM010000291.1:0-1550 GCF_057440575.1 Johannesbaptistia floridana | reverse complement strand
ATGAGCAAGTTTTAGCAGTAATGAGTAAATATTTTTCAACTGTATTTAGCCCTTTGTCAAGTCAGGAGTATATCTGAAAATTCGCGATCGCGCCTCCTATGCTTTTGCCCTCATTTCCGTAGCCGCAGCTTTAGATGTAGCTGAAGGTTCAATCACAGATGCCAGAATTGCTCTAGGGGGAGTGGCACACAAACCCTGGCGGGCACAGGAAGCAGAACAGTTTTTAATCGGTAAATCAGTAGATACTGCTATCTTTACTCAAGCCGCAGAAATCGCCCTAGAAAATGCACAACCCCTTACTCACAATGGATTTAAAATAGAACTGTGTAAAAGAGCGATTAAGCGAGCCCTAACCGTTTCTACTCAAGGTGGCGGTACTATTTAGGGTACGGGTGAAAAAGTAAGTTTTGGTGAGGAGAAAGGCACCGAGGCAGGAGGCAGAAGGTAATAATGATTTATGAATTTTCGAGTAATCAAAGAAAAAAATGCACTCTTTCTAGCATAATATATCAAAAAACCTTGCACTTTTTATGATAAAAATGGGATCAAACCTTTATCTAGCAAAAGTTTTACATTTATTCAGCAAGCCCTATTTAGGTAAGAGTAAAAAAGTAAATTCTGGTGAAGGTCAAAGGAATTCGGAATTCGGAAAATTAAGAGCATTACTATTGCTTCTTTTTAATAGAAGAGCTTAATGAATATATAGTTAAATATAAAAGAATGAAACAAATTATTGGTCAACCCCTAAACCGCAAAGATGCCGAAGCAAAAGTAACAGGAAAAGCTACCTACGCAGCAGAACATAAAATTGCTAACTTAGCTCATGCCTACCTAGTAACAGCTACCTGCGCCAAAGGGCAAATAAAGAAGATAAATACTCAAAAGGCAACAGCCACAGAAGGAGTCATCGCCGTTTTTACCCACGAAAATGTTCCTTCAATTGCCGCAGCCAATGCTATGACCTACGAACAACGTCTACCTCTATCAGATAATCAAATCCACTATGCAGGTCAAATAGTAGGGATAGTAGTAGCTGAAACTTTAGAAATAGCAAGAGATGCAGCCCATCAAGTTCAAATAGAATATGAAACTCAATTGCCCCAAATGGAGCCTCAAAACACTGAATATGAAAAAGCCATATCTATATTCGGAGAGGATTTAGAATTTCAAACAGGGGATTGGACAACAGGGGATTTTGAGGAAAAAGGAGCAACAAAAATAGAAGCAACCTATACAACGGCTGTAGAAATTCATGCACCCATGGAACCTCACGCCCTCATAGTAGATTGGCACAGTCAAGAAGCCGTAACTATTTACGAACCGAGTCAATGGGTAGCGGGGTCTCAAAAAACCTACAGTGGCTTATTCAATATAGCTCCAGAACAGGTACGTATTGTCAGTCCCTACATAGGAGGAGGTTTTGGTTCAAAAGCCTTCCCTTGGCCTCATGCTATCCTCACAGTGGCTGTAGGGAGAGTGAAAGATTACCGCAGACCATCAAGACTGCTTTATCTGTGAAGGATAGGGCACATCTATGGCGCGTGTATTAT
>NZ_JALKVM010000290.1:0-9118 GCF_057440575.1 Johannesbaptistia floridana | reverse complement strand
AAGCCGAAGATGGGGGCGCAAGCCGAAGATGGGGGCGCAAGCCGAAGATGGGGGCGCAAGCCGAAGATGGGGGCGCAAGCCGAAGATGGGGGCGCAAGCCGAAGATGGGGGCGCAAGCCTTGCGCCCCTACTACTACTTATATTTAGATCAAAGCACCAGAGTGCAATAAACTTACTCAAAATTGCCAGCGAAAGCGGAGAGCGCCTTAGAGGCTGTTTTTTGGTCAATAATCTTGAGTTATTGGGAGGCGCTCTCCGCCACTTCATAAGTTATTTGTGACCCCAAACCATTAACTGGTAAAGGCTGGCAATTTTGAGCAGGTTTTCTCTCGCGGTTCTCAGAGAAAAATGCACTCACAGTAACGGTGATAACTTCTGTTACTAACATTGTAACAACTTTGGTGGCGATCGCCTTTGTGGATAAGTTTGGTCGTAAACCCTTACTTTTGTTAGGTTCCATTGGGATGACCATTACTTTAGGTACAATGGCTGCGGTCTTTAGTGGAGCTGAGATTGTAGATGGGCAACCAGTGTTAACGGGAAGTTCAGGGATAATTGCCTTATTAGCAGCGAATATCTATGTATTTTGTTTTGGTTTCTCCTGGGGTCCTGTGGTGTGGGTGATGTTGGGAGAAATGTTTAATAACAAAATTCGTGGAGCAGCTTTATCTGTAGCAACAATGATACATGTAAATCAGGCTTTGGCTAACCCTGAAATTAACCTGGAAGAAGATACTCTTAATCAAGTAGTATCCGTATCTGAATTAAGAGATGTTCAACCTACGGATTGGGCATATCAAGCTTTACGAGAGTTAGTAGAACGTTATGGATGTTTAGAAGGTTATCCCAATCAGACTTTTAGAGGAAATAGTTCTCTTAGCCGTTATGAATTTGCAGCTGGTTTAAATGCTTGTTTACAGAGAATAGAGAGTTTAATTGTTGATGATTTGTAAGTATTTTTCTGATAATTTGGTGCGTTACACGAATGTTAACGCACCCTACAATCTATTAATCCCTTTCCCGCCACTCCCCCTCAAATGTTTTCAATACCTACTTATATAAGCGGATATGATATGATATCATGTCCGTTTAATTAGTTATGATAAAGTTCTACCTTCATACCTTTTTCCTTTCCTTCTGCCTCTCTTGCCTCACCTCATTTTTATCGTAAGTATTCACCCGAACTTGATATGAGGTGCCAACCGATTCAACCTTATTGTCATGTCACCGTGAGATTGATAGGGCTAAAGCCCTACTACAAACTCCGAACTCCACCACCAGTAGATATTGTAGGTTGGGCCCAAGGTAACGAAACCCAACAATTTACCTCCCCAGTCTCAGACTGTTATTTATTGGGTTGCACGACCTTTTACCGCGCTTATGCCAACCTACTGGCTTATACTCAGATCTTGCATCTTTACCTAATGTTACTGGTGGATGAATAATGAGTTTTGAAGTAATGAGTAACGAGTTTTGAAGTAAGAAGTCTTGAAGTCTTGAAGTAAGAAGTTATGAGTTTTTGAGTAATGAGTAATGAGTAATGAGTTAGAGAATTAATGCGATCGCGCTTAAAAATTGGTTGACCAAAAAGGCGTATTCAGTACTTTTGTTCTCTTGACCCTTTTCTTAGGCTCAAGAGAAATGAACTTTTGCTCACAATAATTTGGTACATAAGTACTAGTGGAAGAGGTGAGTTATAAAAAAATTACTCACTTTCGTAGTGCATAATTTTATTATTCTCGATATTTTTAGGAGAATTGCGAAAAATGAGAGTATAAATATCCGTAGGCATTTCAATCTCAGCTTTTTCCAAAGCTTCTTTGATTACTTGAGCTGCATTAGATGTGGCTTTTAAAAATTCAGTGCGCTGAGAATTTACCCAAAAGCGCACTTCTAAATTTACTGTACTAGCTGCGAGTTCTTTAATTAATACTTCTGCCTCAGGATATTTTTCCACCTCAATAACTGGTTCTAAAGCTGTAATAATAACTTGTCTAGCACGGCTAATATCTGCATCATAGTCAATTCCCACGATTACCGAACTACGGCGCTTAGGGGCGGCTGTATTGTTAATCACACTAGCTTGAAATACTTCTTGATTAGGAATATAAACTATGCGTCCATCATAAGTTTTGATAGTAGTTGCCCGCAATTGAATTTGAGTAATTATACCTTCGTAATCGCCAATTACCACTTGGTCTTTGATGCGAAAAGGACGAGCGGCTAGTAAAATTACTCCTGAGATATAATTACTGAGAACATCTTTGAGACTAAAACCAATCGCCACACTAGTTAAACCCAGAGTTGTCAATAATCTCCCAAAATCTAGGCCCAAAACCCCTAAAACGATAATTGTACCAATAATCCAAACACCACCGTAACCTAGACGGCTAATTAACAATTCTGTGTGAGAATCTCCCTCGGTTTGTGCTGCCCATAGACGGAAAGCTTTTTCCACTAGCTTAGCGAATACCCAAGTTAATAATAGTACAATTAAAGCAGCGATGAAAGAAGGTAAAGCGGCGATCGCACTCCGCAGTAATTTACGAATCGTACCATATAATCTTTGACCAATATCTACAAAAATAACTTGTTTTTCTAAAGCTGTCTCTAATTGTTGGGAACGCTTTTCGGCTAACTCTTGCACTGACAAACCGAAATCATTGGCATCTTGTTCAGTTATCGTCATCAAAATTCGGTTATTTACTTGTAGAGTCGCAATATTTCTTGTTTGGTCATATTGTATTTGAACTTCTTGGGGATCTTCCACTTGAATTAATAAACTGGCAATGCGACGGCTAATAATCTCAGCACGTTCACTGGCAGATAATTCCGGTAAACTTCCTACTTGAAAAATAGGACTCCCTCTAACCGTAACATCATCAAAATATATTCTCTCACTGCTTTCGGTAACATTTTGGTCAGTTTCTGCTGGAGGTAGGGGGATATCTTGAGATAAAACCAAGGGACTAAGAATGCTTAGGAGTATAAAAACCACTACTAAACTAAGGAAACGTTGCCAAGAGAAGGAAAAAAAGGAAGTATAACTCATTACATAATAAAATTACTATATTATAGCAGTAGTTCGTGTTAACACAATATATTTTGATTGATCACAAATGATCCCCCCAACCCCCCTTTACTAAGGGGGGCTTTTTATCACAGTTGTAAACATCTACTTGCGAGCTTGCTATAATACGTGCATAAAAAAAACTAGTTGCCATATAAAATATACAACAACTAGTTTTGAGAAACAATGGACTAAAAGATAGATTAATATCCCAGAATATTAACTATTAACGATTACGAATTTGCCAATCAGTATTAGCTTCAGTTTCAAAGGCTACAGTAGCAATACGATTTAGGTTACCATCGTATAACCAAACACCATTGTTACCGTTAGCACTATTGCGCCATACAATATCAGCGAAACCATCATTGTTGAAGTCGCCAGTACCACGAATAGCCCACTCTGTATTAAGTTCTGGGTCGATAGTAACGATTTCATCTACTTCTTGACCGCCTTCACCACCCATTAACCAGATGCCATTCTCTCCAGTTGTGTAGTTACGCCAAACAATATCAGCGAAGCCATCGTTGTTGAAGTCATTGACTCCTGCCATTTCCCAGTCTATGTTGGACTCTGATTGAATAGCAACTTTTGCTACCACACCAAGGTCTTCATCAAGGTACCAAATACCATTATCACCAGTTTCTGAGTTACGCCAGAAAAGGTCTTCATTACCTTCTTGATTGGCATCGCCAGCACCACCTATATACCAGTTTGTATCAGTTTCTGCCTCAAATTGACGAATCGCTTGACGTTCGCCATCTCTCATTAACCAGACACCATTTCTACCAGTGTCAAAGTTGCGCCAAAGAATATCTTCAGTACCATTGTTATTGAAATCACCAGTACCAGAAATTACCCAAGCAGGATTATTTTCTGATTCAATACTAACTTTTTCCAAAGGACCAAAGGTACCGCCATCATCAGCATCATTCATGTACCAAAAGCCATTTTCTCCAGTAACACGGTTGCGCCAAACTAGGTCAGAGATGCTGTCGTTATTAAAATCACCAGAATCTACAGGAATATTGCCGTTGCCGCCGTTGCCGTTACTGTCATCGAGAATCGTATCTTCAGTAAACTCAAGATTTTGAATTCTTTGGTCTTCACTAACGGGGGTATCTTCCTCATCAAAACTCTCTTCACTGAAGAAAGCTGCTAAATATTCAGCTAAAGCATCTTGTTCACTACCAGGTGTTATACTAGCGCCATCTAGACTACCTGGTTCTTCAAAATCAGTCAAGTTTGCCTGTTGGTCGATGACATCAGGATAACTATCACCCTGCTCTTCTGCTAAAAAGCTTAGAGTAACGATACTATAAGTCTCATTGGGGTCTGCAACTAGTTCGCCATTTTCCACGATAGTAGCGATCGCATTATCATTTTCGTCTGTTAGAACTAGATTTTGGATTCTTTCTCCTGGTTGAGAATCTGTACGAGGTTGGGCATTTGGGTCATAGCTATATTTTATCCCACTAACTTGTCCAAAACGTCCATCAATATTCTCTACGGCTGAAACCATGTCGAACTAAGCGGGAGAGTCACCTCTCCGACTCGTCTGCAAAACCGTACGTGACACTTTCGCGTCATACGGCTCCTCGATTTACTTGACTCTTGTCACGAGTACCTCGGTTGTATGTCCCATCAGTTCTAGTCTTTACGTCATGACAGTGCGCGTGAATCAACTGAAGGTTATCATACGTATCCTTTCCAGCTTTACATCTAGGGATTATGTGGTCTACTTCCCACATATCATCATGTTGAAAATCCTTGTGGCAGATAGTACAATGTCCTTTTTGTCGTTTCAATAACTCCTGTTCTCTGGTTGTTAGTTCGATTGATGTAGATAGCCTTTGCCCCCAGTAAACTTTATCTCCATCATAAGGGCTTCTTATCCCTTGGACTTTGACGTGTCTTACGATTGGTGTGTCTGGGTGTTGGAATAACTCATGTCCCTTGTCGGATTTGAATACCCACTTTCGGTTTTTGAGTTTCTTCTGCACTTTTGTCCTGCCTGTCGTGACTTCCTTGAAATATTTATCTATGACCCATGTTCTGCTTTTATTGGGGTGTTGTCTGAAACACCACCTTTTTATCATTTGATATGTGAGATGGTTTAGCCCGCTAAATATTTCTTTACTCACTTGGGTAGAGTAGTAATTACACCAACCTTTAATTATTGGGTTGAGTAGCTTGATAAGGGTTTCTTGAGGGACAGCCTTATTTTTGCCTATGGTTTCTGCTATCTTTTTGTAGTGCTTTTTGATTGCCTTTTTAGAAGGTTTAATGAGGGTTTTAAATCCTTTGTGGGATTTTCCACTTTGGTGTTTTCCTAGTTTGTAATGTCGGACATTAAATCCTAGGAAGTCAAAACCCTCGGAAGTGTGTACAATCTTGGTTTTCTCATCCTTGAGAGTTAACCCAATGGGTTGCAAGAATGAGTTTATGATTTCCTTGGCTTCTTCAACTACTGCTTTTGACTCGTGTATCACAACAAAGTTATCGGCGTATCTAATAAAGCTAAAGGAGCTCAGATTGGCGTTTTTTCTTCCCTTCCACGTTTTCACCCATTCGTTGAGTCTATTTTCCATTCCGTGTAAGGCTATATTGGCCAAAAGCGGGCTGATCACGCCGACCTGTGGTGTGCCTTCCCCAGTAGGGAATAGACCATTATTCTCCATGTATCCAGACTTTAACCATGCTTTGATTTGACGTTTAAATGCTATTGGACAGTCTCCTAATTTGTCCAATAGGTATTGGTGGTTTATTTTGTCAAAACATTTCGCGATATCGGCATCTAGTATCCATTTCTGTTTTCGCTTAATTTGGAGAAATATTGCCTCTATCGCGTCATGGCACGACCGACCTGGTCTGAACCCATAAGAGTTTGGTTCAAAGACCGCCTCCCATTCAGGCTCTAAAGCCATCTTTAGGAGCATTTGGACTGCTCTATCTCTAATAGTAGGGATAGATAGGGGTCTGTCTTGGTGCGCGTCTTTGAGCGCCTTTTGCCGGCGCTCTCGCGCTCCGCTTTTCTCACCATTGGCTTTGGGGATATAAATCCTTCTAAGCGGTTTGGCTTTACAGTCAATCTTGAGATTTTCCATTAGACCCATGCGTTGTTTTGGGGTGATGACCTTGCGACCGTCTACCCCTGCGGTTCTTTTCCCTCTGTTTTCTTGGGTTACTTTGCGTATGGCTAAGGCTTTAGCACTACGACTGTTAACTAACAACCGTTGAAGACGCTTGACTAGCTTTTGGTTTCCCGAAACTTTGGCTCTGTATATTCGCTTTTGTAACTTCCAGACAGTCTTTTCTACCTGTTTCCAGTTGATAGACTGCCAATCGCTATACTCGGTGTTATCCTTATTCATGCTTTATTCGTTCACTACTAACAACTATACTATTCAAGTAATCGGTCAACTTTCAGCTTATCCAATCCATTACAGATTGGCGTTTCTCTTGGTGCGCGTTCTAAGAGCGCCGTACGACGGCGCCGGGTCGCACCGATGCTACGGTTGACATCCTTCGCCTCCTATCCCTTGCGCTGGTTACTGCTTAGATATCGACCTATCTAAGAGGATATAGGAGGTTTCCCCCGTTCCGATTGACGATTTCACGTTACTTTTAGACTCTCTGAATACCCCGGCCTTACTTATTGAGTACGATGTTAACGAACACACTTTAACATCCTTTCGGGCTTTGACTATTTGTCTGCTGCCTGTCAGCCTAGTTTGGCAGCGCAATCGTAACGAGGCTTTGACAGAGTTCGTGTAACCTAGTCATGAGTAACTTTGCTTGCGGCGTCGTTGCCTAGGCTGGCGTCCTTATCCGCTTTTTCTGAGAGCTTTAGACAATGTTGATGACCATTCTCATGCCTATCTCAGACGCTTTAACCCGGTACTACGGGTAGAGGAATTTAACCTCTATCATCAATCAGTTCTCTAGCAGCTTTCCTAGGATTCAAGCCTTTGCTAGGTCTAGAGTTTAAGCCTCTCTAGAAACGGGTCGCACGTGTTCAGCGATTTCATACAAACCTTCAGCAGTTACTTCTCCCACTGTCAGGGTGTTATTAAAACGCAGAGAGTTACTAATATCTAGTTCTGAGATCTCCCCCTCTTCTTTGTCTACCGCGGGATTAGCTTGGGGAGGGCTTTGGACTAATTCCCCTCCTCCTCCTGCCACTGAAGAAGTACCAATGGCATCACGAATACCACCACCATTTTTAAAGGAGATTTGAATCTCATCATATCCTTCGAGCAATTCATCGCCATATTCTTCTAAGTATTGCTCTGCGTAGTAATCGTTAGCTTCAGCCGTGAGATTACCCAGATTAGTTTCTTCAGTTCTAACACTCTCTCTGAGACCATTTAAGAAGAACTCAGTTTGACCAAAAATAGTACCATCTAAACTGTTAACAAACTCACCCAAATTATCAACAATTTCGACTACCTCAGGGTCTGCTACTTCTTTAACATCTTCAATGTCATTTATATTTTCTTCGTAGAGACGGTCAACACCATCAATATCAGTAGCAAAGGTTTGACTCTCATCGGCTATTTCGATAATTGTTCCCTCTGAGTCAAAAACAGGGACTATCTGTGACAAATAACGATAATTAGCCCCAGTATTAACATAGTAAATAGTGTCACCACCATCACTAAATTCTTGAGGATAGGGTTCTAATATTTGGTCTGATGTTTGAGTTTCATCTTCTCGTAATGGTGTATCGGGAGAAGCCATGACTCGGTGAGAACCACCACCAATAATGATATCTACACCAATACCTTCATCTACTAAAGCTTCGGCTAATGCTTGTTCAATCTCTGCCTGTTGTAGGTGAGTCATCAAGATAATTTTGTTGATGCCTTCATCTTCTAAAGCTTCAACTTCAGGCTGGAGATTTTCAATTAAAGCATCTACTTGAGTATCAATTGGTGTAGTAGCAGTAATGTCATCTCCGGTGAGCATTTCTACATCACCAATACCAGCAATTGATGGTAAGTAGGGAGTTACTGCACCCAAAACCCCAATTTCTTCTCCACCTACTTCAACTACTACACTACTGGTGAGGGTATTAGCTTCAGGTGCATTTCCACCCTCAACTACTTCTAAACCTTCGGGTATTTCTGCCTCAGAATAATCTAAATTAGTTGCTAGATAAGGAAATTGGGCTCCAGGATAACCATCTTCCCCGATACCTGCACCACCCTCATCACCATTAACTATATCTTCATTGGCAGCAAGTAGATTAAAGAAGTTTACATCCCCAGTATCAAATTCGTGGTTACCAACTGCTGCTGCATCCCAACCTAATTCGTTTTGAATGAGAATATCAGCGATACCCGGTTGATTTGCCGGGTCTCCATTAGAGTCATAGATACTACGACTAGCATCATAAAAAGGACCAGCAATGAATAAATCTCCTGAGGATAGTTTTAGAGTGTTATCAAAATCATCTTCTACTGCCTCCATCACCGCACTAAAGGCGATCGCATCTTCTAAAGCTGGTATTCCTGCTTCTTGGTCAGAGGCATGTAATATCTGTAGAATAAATTCTTCTTCCATTGTTGTTTGTTTTAGGGTATTTGTTTACTCTGTTTGACTTTTTCCCAATCTCTAGGTTAGTCAAACATCATTTTATCTTAGTTAACAAAGATTAAGATTAGGTTATCAACAGGTTAAGGTTATCCTTTTGAGGCAGGAGGCACCGAGGCACGGAGGCAGGAGGCAAGAGAGTTAGGTACAACCTCATGAGTCCAAAAAACGCTCTAGAATAAAAAGAATAAAGAACAAAAAATGTACCTCATGAGTATAGGAATTGCTATATAGGCTACTGGTGAAAAAGTAAGTTTTTTTTACATAATAAATTAGGGCGCAAGTATGAGCGATGGGCGCAAGCCTTGCGCCCCTACTACTGGGCACTTTTTTCACAAGTATTAGTAGGGTGTGAAGCGTGCGAAGCCCGTAACGCACCGTCAGATGAGTTTTGAAGTAAGAAGGTAGCCTGTAGCCTGTAGGTTGGGCCCTTGGTCACGAAACCCAACA
>NZ_JALKVM010000289.1:0-9133 GCF_057440575.1 Johannesbaptistia floridana | reverse complement strand
TTCTCCTCACCATTTTCTTTGTCAAGAATGAAAAGACCCTGCTTAATAAGGGGGGCTTTTGATGATAACTGTAAACATCTCTTTGCTCATTGCTATAGTGCTTTTTGAGATTTTGTCTAAGAAATTAATGTATAGTAATATACATTTTATCCACAACTTAAGTAATTTTACTTAAAATTTCTCCCCCTCTCCCGGAGCTCCCCTGCTCCCCCTCTCCCGGAGCTATACAAGGATTTGGTGAGTTCCTTATAAAGCATAGATCTAAAAATTCATCACCACAAGGGTATATAGTAATATTTTTATTCTTTTTACGTAAGTATATAGCTATTTATAATACTACAAAATGACACTCTTGGCCAAATTATCACCCGAAGCCTTTTTTCTTCTTAGGTTTAGAGACTTCTTTTCCTAATATCCAGTTGATGTGTTCGGGTAATAAGGTGGCTAAATCATATTTTTTTACAATTGTCTCTCTTGCTTTCACACGCATTTGAGCCATTAAATCTGGATGATTTAAAACCTCCTCAACTCGATCTGCTATTTTCTCAGGAGAAAAGAAGTCTACTAATAAACCATTAAAACCATCTTTGATTACTTCTTTAACTGGCTCAGTACTAGAACCTACAATAAGACAACCTGTAGACATCGCCTCTAACATTGACCAAGATAAAACAAAGGGACGAGTTAAGTAAATATGTACTGTGGAAGCCTGTAAAACTTGTAAATACTGATTATAGGGCAATAAACCAGTAAAGTGGAGGCGAGATAAATCAAAATCAAACTTATCTAGCATCAACTGCTTATAACTTTGACCTTCGGGAAGACTTTTCCCGTAGGCTACGCGATCTTGACCTACTACCACCACGTGACAATTAGGACGACGCTCTTGTAAAATAGCTACGGTTTCCATAAATTGAGGAAAACCTCGATAGGGTTCCATCCCTCTAGCTACATAGGTAATCAGTTCATCTACTTGACTTAAGTCTAAATTAAGTTCTGGTAAAACTAATTTAGCTCCTGGTATAGGTTGAAAATAATTAGTATCTACACCATCATGACGTACAGTAATTTTTGATTGGAACTCCTCAGGAAATTGTTGCCGTTGCCAAAGGGTAGGAGAGAGACCCTGATCGCAGCTATATAAATCTGTCAAAATCGGGGTATTTTTCATTCTGATTCTGGCACAATCGTCAGCATTGAGAGGGTCACTGGGGTCAAAACTGGCATCTGAACCGTAGGCATGATAAAACCATTCAAAGTAACAGAGTAATTTTGCCTTAGGTAAACTATCTTTAATAAATAGAGTTGGTCCCCAGCCTGAGTGACCATAGACTATATCCGGTTTAAATCCTTGCTTTTTTAACTCATTTAATAACCTGTATACGGCTTGGCCTTGAAGTACGGCACCCTCTAGAGTCCTCAAATAGTGATGGGTTTCTGGTTTTACGTCACGAGATGGTTTATAGATAACCTTTGTAACTCCCAGTAGTCCCCCCTCTTCTCTTTTAGTTCCAAAGACCACTTGATGTCCTCTTTCGTGTAAGGCAGTAGCTACATGACGGAATTGGGCGGGAAAATTCGGGTGTAGTAGTAGTATTTTCATCTTTTATTCGGAGCTAAAAATCTTTCAGCCTTTAGTTAACAAATTGAGGCATAATATCAGCTGCTGTAAGCAAGCCGTAGAACCCGCGACGATGTAAAGCTATCGCTGCTTTGAGATAACCGAAGGCTGGACCACACACATTAGCCGCCATACTTGTTTCATCTCCCAAAGTAAAGGTATGGGTAGATATTTTTCCCTCAAAGGTTCTGCCCGTGACTTGGACATTGGTACTTAGGGGTTTTTTCTGGTTACGGGTATCTACAACTCCACCTACAGTGACGCGATCGCGCGGGCAGATTCCTGCTAATTCTAGCATTATATCATCTGCGTGTTCCATATTTTCTAATTTGAGAATTCCATTGGTTTTAGCTAAGAAAGCTTCTACTTCTTCATCACTCATCTTAGAAGCGCTCTCTACATCATAACCTGGTATATGGGCTATATCTTCCCTAATTGTCGCCCTGTACGCTTCCCAATTGGCAATCCCTACCCCAAAGGTAATTTTTACCCTGTGAATTTCTGCATAACTTTGGGCCGCAATTACTGCCGCTGCTGTCAGTAACCCCGGAGTCGCTCCACATCCAGTTACATAAGTAATCCCTGCTTCTTGTAAACTTTGACGCAATTCTAACAGTTGTTCTACTGCGCTAGTTCTTTTTAATGCGTCTATCAATACTCCCTGCCACCCTGAGGCGATAAACTTCCTGGCTACTTCTGCCATAAATGTGTTGGGTAAATTTGGTAAGGCGAGAAAATAACCATCTATCTGGGCATTTTTAACTAGTTCTTCAATACTATCTGTAGTTAAAACTCCATAATTTTCTAAATATCCTAGGGAACTTTTTTCCTTGTATGTGGCGATCGCCTCTTCTATGTTTAAACCCTCAGGATTATAAGCATAACCTTTGTGGTCAGCTCCCGCCACTAGAATCATTTCTTGTTTTGGGTTTAATAATCTAGCTGCCGCTTGTCCTAAACCCCCAAATCCTAAAACTCCAACTTTAATCATTACTTGGGATTTTTCCTTCAATAACACCGATTTTCATTTTAACTATAGTTAGCATCAATTCTCCATTATTTATTTCCTGTGTAGCTTAACATTTCTTCACAAACTTTTACTCAAAACTCAAGTATGACAACTATATAGTGTAAACTTTTGCTAAAATTCAAAACATAAAGCAAATTTAATTTTTGTTGTTTCTCAGTTTTAACAATCCCAAGAATGAGTATGGAATCTCTCGAATTCATCATTTATCCTGATGGTCGAGTTAAGGAAACAGTCACTGGTATAGTTGGTAGTTCTTGTCAAGAAGTAACCGCAGCTATTGAGGCAGAACTAGGAATTGTTCTCACTCAAGAAAAAACCTCTGACTATTTTGCTCAACAAGTCCACCAATCTGATCAAGTTACCAATCAGAAAAATTTTAGCAATTGGTAACGATTTTTTTGTAAACTTTAGTTAACTTTTGTTTAGGTGAATCATGTCACATTTTAGCAACATTAAAACCAAAATTCGCAATATTACATCATTAAAAGCCGCTCTAGATGACTTAGGCATTAGCTGGAAAGAAGGCCCTAGCCTCGTACGAGGTTACCAAGGTCAAACTCGTCAAGCAGATGTAGTCATACCTCAAGAGAATAACTATGACCTGGGCTTTAGCTGGAATGGTCAAGAATATGAATTAGTAACAGACTTACAATACTGGCAACAACCTCTAACAGTAGATGGTTTTCTACGCCAAATAACTCAACGTTATGCCTATCACACCATAGTTAATCAATCTAGTAAACAAGGTTTTCAAATTGCTGAACAACAAAAGAACCCTGATGGTTCTCTTCGTCTAGTTGTTCAACGTTGGAGTGCCTAATGTCAGAATTTCCCTCACCATCTCCACGTTCTGGTCAAGAACCTGAATTAGGAGGATATCTGCGTGATTGCCCCTCTCGTTCGGGCTTAGAACCAGAATTAGGAGGAGAATTGCGACAAAAAGCACCCTATGTGGATGAAACTACCTGCATTGGATGTAAACATTGCGCCCATACGGCAACTAATACTTTTTATATTGAACCAGAGAATGGGCGTGCTCGTGTCTTTAACCATCATGGTGACCACGAGGAATTAATTCAAGAAGCGATTGATACTTGTCCTGTAGATTGCATTGATTGGGTTGATTATACTGAGTTGCAACAATTAGAAGCAAAACGAAAATACCAAGTAATTAGAAATCTTGGGTTTCCTCAATCTTTTCATTGACTACAATACTATGTTTAGTAATTCTCCATCTTTAAATAAGGTGGAGAATTATTTTTTCTCTGAGAACAATTTTTGATCATAAATCTGAACAAGTGAAACCACTATGAGTAATGAGTTTTGAAGTAATGAGTTTTGAAGTAATGAGTAAAAGAATTGATCCTAACCACTTAAAAATTGATTCTCGCCTGTTGGCCTATTTAGTACTTTTTTAGGAGTGCAAGATCTGACTATGAGCAATAATATAACTCGCTATCGCGATCGCCAAGCTCTCCTGATGACAAAACATGGCAAAGAAAAAATGATTGCCCCCTTATTTTACCAAAGGCTAGGTGTCAGAAATCAGGGATTAAACATAGCGAACTTGATTGATCATTTCATCAGCAGTTACATGATTAAGAATTTTCAGTAATCTTCTAGCAATTTCTTGGGGGGGATGGCGAACGGCAATAATAACCCCATAATAAATTTTGCCAAGCTGAAAATATCCTTGAATTAATCTTTCAAAATCTACTCGATTATGAGTAACAAAAGTTTTTTTCAGACTAACACAATATAATAACTGCTCAGAATCGCTTTTTTGTAATTGAGCTTCATCTCTAACCGTTGTTGCCAAAAATCCTTTCGCCCGAATTAAATCAGCAACCAAAACATTAACATCTTCATCTAAATAAAGTTCAATAAATATCCGACTCATTTGATTAATCTTTAACCAATGGATCGATTAAATCATCAGGAATACGATTTAATTCAATATAGCTATTAATTTCTGACATTTGTTCACTATAATAAGATAAAGCATCAAACACTTGAGCTTGGGTTAAATGGGGCATTGCTTTAGGAATTTCTTCAGGTGCGACTCCCATTCTCCATGTCTCCACGATTGCACGAACAGGAGTCCGAGTGCCTTTAATTATCGGTTCTCCATTTAAAATTTCTGAATCGGAAACAATATAACGATTTTGTGTTAATTTAATCATTGAAAACTTTTTTAGTTTTGTCGCAATATTAAATTTCAAGATTTTCAGTTTTATTATAATTGTTTAAGTCTATCATCTTTTGATGCTAAAATCACGTGTTTTTTACTAAAACTTTTTATCGCCAAATAATAAACGGTCTCAAGTGGCGATCGCCAATCAACAAGAAATCAAGTTTAACTCAAAATTGAACAAAAGAATGTCTTCTTTGTGTTAACAACTCACAAACAGCTTGAAACCACTTTTTAGCTTCTGTAGTAGAATTACCACGATAACGACAAACTAACCCCGATAATAGTTGTGTAACTCCTACTTGGGCATCACTATCAAAATTGTCCCACAATTTCCTAATTTCTCCTAATAAATCACTATCTACTGGAGAAAAAACCCAACTTAGGGTACCTACTACTGAGTTACCTGCTAAAGCATTAGGACTAAATACCGATTCTTCACTCCCCCATAAAGCTTGTTTATCAATCCATAAAGGTTTTCCTGATTGCCAAATTTCCATACTAGAAAGCCATTTACCCTTTAAAAAAACTTCCCCTCTAGCAGAACGTCCAAAACGCACAATTTCCCACCCCAACCACCTAGCTTGAGGCTCTAATTCTATAGTAATATTTTGTCGATAATTTGCACCATTAAAAATAATATTTTCTTGAGGGAGAAATTCTAAACATGCTCCAGATTCAAGTTTAATTATGATATCTTGTTTTGCTTCTAATCCGTTACTACGATAAATTTTTCCTGCTGAGGTGGTAGTAATTAAAGCTTGAGAATTTGACTCTAAATTAATATGTTGTTCTAATTTATCTCCTGCTACTATCCCTCCTGCTGTGTTTAAAACAATTGTGTGGCAAATATTCGTTCCTGCTGGGTAAAATGGTCTTTGTACCTTAAAAGGAGCTATATTTTTACTATAGATAATCTTAGTTTTTTCACTCTGTTTTTGATATTTTAACTCAAGTTTTCCTTGCCAGTTGGAGGTAGATTTTAAACTCATAGATTAGGTGGTAAATGAAAATTAATAAATTCAATAACTTTGTCTAAACCTTCTTTGGTGTGTAAATTAGTAAAAACAAATGGTTTATCGCCGCGCATTTTTTGCGCATCTCTTGCCATCACTGTTAAATTTGCTTTAACTAAATCAGCTAAGTCAATTTTATTAATAACTAGTAAATCTGATTTAGTAATACCTGGTCCTCCTTTGCGGGGTATTTTATCTCCTGCCGCTACATCAATAACATAAATAGTTAAATCTACTAATTCTGGGCTAAAAGTCGCTGCTAAATTATCACCACCACTTTCTAAAAAGATTATTTGCAGATTGTTAAACCTGGTTTCTAAATCATGAATAGCTACCAGATTAATAGAAGCATCTTCTCGAATAGCAGTGTGAGGACATCCCCCTGTCTCAACTCCGATAATTCTCTCTTTTTCTAAAGCTTGTGATTTGATTAAAAATTGCGCATCTTCTTGGGTATAAATATCATTAGTAACCACCCCAATTTGTAAATTGGTGCGCATTTGTTTACATAGTGAGTCTAACAGGGCTGTTTTTCCTGAACCAACTGGTCCTGCTATACCAATACGAAAAGCACTCATCAAACCTCCAATCGGAAAACTATGGGTTATATTTAATCAATTTTAGACCCCTCCATGGAAAAATCAAGTAATTCTAGAGGATGAAATAACTTAATTTGTTTTCCCTGTAACTGTAAATGTTTTTTAATTTGTAAAGCACAACCAGGATTAGGGGAAACAATTACCTCAGCGCCTGTATTAGTTAAATTATTCACTTTTTGTCTACCCAATTCATTGGCTACTTCTGGTTGCAACATATTGTACACTCCTGCACTACCACAGCACAGAGCTGCATCAACGGGCTCTCTTAGTTGTATATTAGGAATTTTTTGTAGTAACTGTCGGGGTTGTACACTAATTTTTTGTCCGTGGAGAAGATGACAAGCATCTTGATAAACAATTGGTAATTCTTGAGCTGATATAGGATGAAGTGGTGTAGTTATACCAATCTCATGTAAAAATTCCTGCACATCTTTAACTTTGCTGGCGAATTCTTGAGCTTTAGATGCGTAGTTAGAATCATCTGCGAGGATATGGCCATATTCTTTGAGAGTATGTCCACAACCTGCGGCATTGATAATAATAGCATCAACTTCACTGTTTTCAAAACTATCAATCATTTGTCTAGCGAGAGTTTGAGCTTGGGCTTCTTGCCCTTGGTGAGCGGGTAAAGCCGCACAACAACCCTGATTTTGGGGAATAACTACTTCACAACCATTTTTAGTCAAAACTCTAATAGTCGCCTGATTTACCGGGGAGAAAAAGAAGCGCTGCACACAGCCGAGGATAACTCCTACTCGATAGCGTTTCTTGCCTTGGGCGGGAATTACTAAAGGATAATTGTGATTGAGGGTAGATAAATTAATTGGAGGTAAAATTGACTCCATTGCATTTAGACGGGGGGAGATTTTTTTTAGTAATCCAGTGCTTTTTATTAGTTGGGATAAGCCGATTTTTTGATATAACCACAACAAAGGTAAAAGTAGTTTGAGGCGTTGGGGATAGGGGAAGAGGCTAAAAATTAATAATCGGTATAGTCTATCTAAAAGAGAGCGGGGTTGATTTCTTTCTACTTGAGGACGAGTTGCCGCTATTAATTGATCGTATTGTACCCCAGATGGGCAGGTAGTGACACAGGCAAGGCACCCTAAGCAGGAGTCAAAGTGTTGAGTAGTAGCAGGGGTTAAGTCTGCTTCGCCTTTGTTGATGGCATCCATGAGATAAATACGTCCTCGTGGTGAGTCCATTTCTTTGCCTATAACGCGGTAAGATGGGCAAGTAGACAAACAAAAGCCGCAATGAACACAGGTATCTATTAATTCTGGTTTAGGTGGGTTTTTAGCATCAAACCCGGAATCTGAATTTTTGTTAATAAAATTATTTTTAGATGCTGTCATAATTTATTTAAATATTTATTTAAATGTTACCAAGAAAACGACCGGGATTGAGTAGATAATTAGGGTCAAATTTTTGTTTAAGTTTTTCCATAATCGCTATAGAGTTTCCTGTATAGCCCCAAATATCTATTTTTTGTTTTAGGCTTTTAGGCCCTGTAAGAATGGTAAGAAAACCTTGATTTTGTTGGCACATACTTCTAATTTTTAAAATTTGCTCATCTAAGTTTTCACCTGTTATAGTTACTTTTCCGTTACCACTATTTAGATGAATTATTGCTAGTCCTTGATGGTTAGTAGTTTGAGCAAAATTAGCTAAAAATTTAGGAGCGCTATTTTTAATTATACCGATTTTAGCGGTAATTGTCTGGGAATGATTTTCTATCTCCATCATCTTTTTTAATCGTTGCCATAGATTAGTTTCTAGATCATTTTTATAAATTTCAGATGTTAATGCTAATTTGCTGGCAACCGATTCTACTTGTTTTGTCTGGGATTCTATGCTGATAGGGATACTTTGAAATCTGAGTAATAAACCAATTTTTGATTGATTAGTTAATTGTTTAACTAAGGAGCTAGAAATTAAATCAGCGGCAGTGGGAGTTAGGGGAGATGCGAGGAGAAATTGCATAAATTTCTGTATTTGACTCTCCTCACCAGTAAGTAAAATGGTGAGAGAATCCGATGGTAAAGGATAGAGTCTTAGGGTAGCTTGGGCGATCGCTCCTAGGGTACCATAGGAACCTGTGAATAGTTTCATTAAATCATAGCCTGCCACATTTTTTACTACTCTACCACCTGCTTTAGCAATGGCACCATCGGCACGCACAAAAGATATACCTAGAAGTAAATCTCTTATCCCTCCATAGCGTTGTCTCCAACTTCCCGTATCTGCTGTGGCAATAATTCCCCCAATCGTTGCTGTTTCAGGATAACTTCCATCTATAGGTAAGAATTGTTGATTTTCCTGAAGCATACTTTGTAAATCAGCTAATTTTACTCCTGATTCTACTGTAACTGTTAAGTCTTCCACGGCATAATCAATTATCTGGTTAAGTTTTGATGTTGTTACCACTAATTCTACATTTTTGCTCAAGAAACCACCCCAATCTAATTTGCTGCCGTTACCACATAAGAGTAGAGGATATTTATGCTGGTGGCTATATTGGAGAATTTGGCTTAAAGCTTGTTGATTGTGGGGTGCCACTAAATAGCCTGGGGGTTTATCTGTGGTCAAGGTGGCCATGATTTGGCTTTGTAAGGAAGTTTTTATCTTTTCCCATTCCCACATATCAGCATTTTGATTAAGAAGATTATTTAATTC
>NZ_JALKVM010000288.1:0-9265 GCF_057440575.1 Johannesbaptistia floridana | reverse complement strand
GAGTAAGAAGCCAGTAACCTGTAGGTTGGGCCCTTGGTCACTACACCCAACAGTATAAAAGTAGTTGTAGTTGTAGGGTGTGAAGCGTGCGAAGCCAGTAACGCACCATTAATATTTTGTATTCAAAGCAAATCTGTTTAATTATAGCAGTAGTTCGTGTTAACAATAGGGGTTTTACTTTTGTTTGAAAAACATCATCATATAAGAGAGATAAACAAGTTAAGATTGAGATTAATTTATATAGAGAAGATAATGAATAATAAACCAACAATTTTAGTAACAGGCGGTGCGGGATACATCGGCTCCCATGCAGTGTTAGCTCTTAAAAATGCAGGATATGAAGTAGTGGTATTAGATAATCTCTCCTATGGACATCCTGAGATAATACGAGATGTTCTCAAGGTAGAATTGATAGTGGGAGATACATGCGATCGCCCCTTCTTAGATAATTTATTTGCTACTAGAGAAATTGCCGCAGTTATGCACTTTGCTGCTTATATTGCTGTAGGAGAATCGGTAAAAGAACCGGCTAAATATTATCATAACAATGTGATTGGCACTTTAACCCTCTTAGAGGCAATGTTAGCCGCTAATGTGAAAAAATTTGTCTTCTCCTCTACTTGTGCTATCTATGGTATGCCTCAAGAAATACCAATGACAGAAAATCACCCACGCAATCCCCTCAGCCCCTATGCTACCAGTAAAGATATGGTAGAAAGGATACTCGAAGACTTAGATCAAGCTAATGGGTTAAAATCAGTGGCATTTCGCTATTTCAATGCTTCAGGGGCAGATCCTAGCGGTTTACTAGGAGAAGACCATCACCCGGAAACTCATTTGATTCCCCTGGCTTTGTTAACTGCCTTGGGTAAAAGAAAATCTCTATATATTTTTGGCACAGATTACCCCACAGATGATGGCACCGCCGTAAGAGATTATATTCATGTTAATGATTTAGCACAAGCCCATGTATTGGGTTTAGAATATCTTTTAGATGGTGGAGATAGTGAAGTATTTAATCTCGGTAATGGTAACGGTTTTTCTGTAAGAGAAGTAATTGAAACAGCAAGAAAAGTAACCCAAAAACCAATACCTGCCGAAGAAAGCGATCGCCGCCCGGGAGATGCTCCAATTTTGATTGGTAGTAGTGCTAAAGTCAAAAGAATTCTGAACTGGCAACCCCAATATGCTGATTTAGAGACAATTATTGCTCACGCTTGGCAATGGCATCAAAAACGTCATGGATAAACAATTATTAAGAAAAATAATCATACCTACAGCTTATTTTTAAAATCGCTGTAGGTGATTCACCTATTTTTATTCCAATTCTAAACCCAAACGATGAACCTTAACCAGAGAAAATTCTACTCCAGTCACTTGTTCTAACATATATACTAATCTATCAGGAGTTAAAACAGTGCCATCATTACGACAGCTACCCACATAGTGAAGACTAACAGAATTGGTGACTGTATCTGTTATAGAATCGATATCTAAACTAAATAGGCGATCGCGCAGATTAACTTCAGATTTTTTCCCTGACTTAGTTTTTTTCTCCCAAACAATCTCGGTAGTAGCTAATAAATCTGCTACCCAAGTTTCCCATTGACTAGGACTAACTTCTGCTTCTGTGGCTACAGTTACCAAGTATTCAGCTTTAGCCAACAAAGCATTAGCAGATTTTGACTTCAGGGGTACCTCTTCTACTCGATACACTGGTAATCCTGAGGGTAAATTGGCAGCTAATTTTTCTTGAAACTCTTCAGGTGACATAGAGGTTTTCAATTCAAAATCCACAATTTCCCCATTACTAGTTATTCCTAATGATAAAGCATTGGCAATAGCAATCCTAGGTCCAGGATGATAACCTCCAGTAAAAGATATCGGAATACCTGCACGTCGTACAACCCGATCAAAGAGGCGTAGTAAATCAAGATGACTAATCAAAGCCATTTCCCCAATTTTGCCGAACCAAACTCTTAAACGTTGGACTCTACTAGTATCTGGTTGGAAATGTCCGATAAATTCTGGTATAGCAGGAGGTTTAATCACGATATTGTGGCCAAATTCAGGACCACAAATGCCGCAGAGAGAACAGCGATCAAAGGCACAATCAGGTACTGTTGCTGCCACCAATGCTTTTTTCAAATCTTCTTTCAGCCAATTTTTATCTATTCCTGTATCTAAATGATCCCAAGGCAGGGGTGCATCTAAAGCTTCTTGTCCCTGCATTTCCATAATATTCCATTCTCCAGCTTCTACTTGACGATATTTCCAAGTTAAGCCAGCTTCGTCAATGGCTTGAGACCAAGCTTGATAAGCTTTATCGAGATTTTCCCACCAAGCATCCATTCCTGCCCCTAATTCCCAGGCACGGCGTACTACTTTTGCTAGACGGCGATCTCCTCTGCCGACAAAATCTTCCATGGCGGAGATGCACACATCAGTATAATTAACCTTGACTCCTCTTATTTTTCTAAAAGCTTCTTTGAGTAGTTCTTGTTTTCTTTTAAATTCACTAGTTGACACTGAATGCCATTGAAAGGGGGTATGAGGTTTAGGGGTAAAATTGGAGATAGTCAGGTTAAAGTTAATTCTTTTACGGCCATTTTGATGGCATTCTTGTTTTAACCATTTTATGGTTTCGGCGATTCCTAGGACATCTATATCAGTTTCCCCGGGTAATCCAATCATAAAGTAGAGTTTTATTTTTTCCCACCCTTGTTCTACTGCGGTTTTAATCCCTCTTAATAGTTCTTCGTTGGTTAATCCTTTGTTGATTACATCGCGCATTCTTTGAGTGCCTGCTTCTGGGGCAAAAGTTAACCCTGACTGGCGATTTCCTCCTAGAATATTAGCAATATTTTCATCAAAGCGATCTACTCTTTGACTTGGTAGGGATAGAGAGATATTGTGGTCTTTAAGACGGTTTTTGATTTCCATGCCTACAGCAGGAAGGGAGAGATAGTCAGAGCAACTCAAAGATAGCAGGGAAAATTCATTATAACCTGTGGCTTTCATCCCCTTTTCTATGGCATTTACTACTTTTTCTGGTTCCACATCTCTGGCGGGGCGAGTTAGCATTCCTGGTTGACAGAAACGACAACCACGAGTACATCCACGACGAATTTCTACTACTAGGCGGTCATGGATTGTTTCTACGTAGGGTACTAAGCCTATAGCATAATCTGGATCTGGTTGAGCTACACGCCGTTTGATTTTTTTTGGTACTTCAGGATGTATGGCATATACTGATCCATCTTCTGCCATTTCGTAATATTGGGGTACATATACCCCTGGAACTTTTGCTAAGGCTAGGAGTAGTTCTTCTCGCTTACTTCCTTTCTCTTTTTCTTTAGCTATTACTTCTCCTATTTCTGGTAGTACATCTTCTCCATCTCCGAGGACAATGAAATCAAAAAACTCCGTGTAGGGTTCAGGGTTAGAGGTGGCTGTTTGTCCTCCGGCGAAGACCAAAGGTCCATCACCTTGATTTCTTTCGGCCCAGGTTAAGGGGATACCTGCTAGTTGCAACATTTCTAATATATTGGTTGCTCCTAGTTCGTAACTGAGGCTAAAACCGAGTATATCAAAGTCTTGGAGAGGACGGCGTGATTCTAGGGCAAATAAAGGCGTATTAGTTGTTCTTAGTTTATTGGCAAAATCTGGTGCTGGTAAGTAGGTGCGATCGCACAGTTGTTCTTTTTGTTCGTTGATAATATTATAAAGAATAATATGTCCTAGGTTAGATGCCCCTAACTCATACACTTCTGGATATGTTAGTACCCATCTTACCTTGGCACTTTCCCACGGCTTATGTTTTGCCCCTAATTCGTTACCTAGATAACGTGCTGGTTTGTTTATCTCTGGTGTTAATAGTTTCTCTATAGCTATATTCATATTTTTTGATTAATAATTTGGCCGTACTTATCTAGTTTAACTACCATCGATAGTTAATTTAGTGTGTTTATCTCAAGTCCGGTCATTATTCATTTGGTGTGACAGCATTCCGATTAGTTACGAAATGCACGGAATTATCTTAGGAAGAGCGCTTCCTACCCTGCTTAAATTTTTGTTTTCTAACCAAGAAACTCCTTTCCCTCACCTAATTTTAACTATTGTTTTATAACCTAATTTATGCTTATTCAGTTTCTTTGCGATAATCAGGACAACCTTGACAAGGTCCTTGGGGATTAATCGCACAACGTAAATAAGGCGATCGCGCATTATGCACGCAGGTTATATCACCAATAAAAGGATTGGATCGGGGTATAGGAGACCTATTTAACGATTGATAACGTCTTTGGCTTTGATTTCTTGCTCTAGTTAAGTTATTTTGCCATCTTTGCTTTGCTTTGGGTAATATTAGCAAAGATAGCAAAATAGGAACCAAGCTAATCACCAAAATTAGCAATACTTTCACAATTGAATTAGTCAGACTCTACTTGAATTTATATGCTAATTCTATGCTACCCCTTGATAAGATTTTTTGGGTTTCGTAGAAGAAACTATGTTAGGAAATCCCCTATCAATGATATTAAATTTATATTCTTGACTTTCTAGGAGATCGATTAATACTTCCATAGCAGCTTCTGGGTTGCCTTTTCCACAAAAAAAGATATCAGCAGCAAAATACCCATATTCAGGCCAGGTGTGAATAGCTATATGAGATTCTGCGAGAGTCGCTGTAGCCGTTATTCCGTGGGGACTAAACTGATGAACACACATATCTATCAAAGTTGCTTTACCTGCTGCGATCGCTTCAATAATAGCATATCGAATTCTTTCAGGATCATTAAGCAATTCAGGTGACGATTGCCAAGCATCTAAAACTAAATGATTCCCCACTTTTTCCATTCTTATCTATACCCCCCCGCTAATTTGCGTGCGACATATTCTGTTTGTAATTCCCACTTCTATAAATTTATGGGATGACTTTTTCCTCTACTAACTAGTTAGCTTTGGTTTATTTATCACATAAGTCTTGTTTATATTACATAAACTTGACGATATGGGATAAATCACCACTTCTAAAATTCGCTTTATATCTTAGTGTTGCGGCGCATTAAGAATAACATATTTTTTTTTACAACTCAAGGATTTTAATTAGAAATTTTTTCTGTGCTCATCAGTAGCAGATTTTCGTTAGAGTAGATAGATATAAGTTCAATTAAAAAACCAAGAGGAAAAACTGATGTCAACTTTAGCCTTAACCCCTGACAATGTAGAAAAAGTACTAGACGAAATGCGCCCCTATCTCATGGCAGATGGTGGAAACGTCGAATTAGTAGCCATAGAAGGTCCTATTGTTAAACTACGCCTACAAGGTGCCTGTGGTAGTTGTCCTAGTTCTACTATGACTCTTAAAATGGGTATTGAACGTCGTTTAAGAGAATTTATTCCTGAAATCGCAGAAGTAGAACAAGCGTTTTAAAAAACTTACACTTTTTCCCTCCTCGTAAAATGTGGTAAGACAGTATACATACACTTGCTAAACACAGCAAGTGTAACTAAAGGCTATAAGTTGTAATTAAATAAGCAACATGTCAATTATCAACTTTAACACGGCAAATCAGACCTTTCGTCAACTTATGGGTAACGGTCTATTGTATCGTGTGCCACCTTTTCAAAGAGATTATTTTGGGACAGAAGAAGAATGGGAAGACTTATGGCAAGATATGTTAGGACTACTAGAAGAAGACAGCGAACCTGCTCACTACATGGGTTATTTGGTTCTCCAATCGTCAAATAATAAAGTATTTGAAATTATTGATGGACAACAACGAATAACGACTATAAGTATTTTAATTTTAGCTGCTCTTAAGCGCTTACAAACTTTGGTAAATGAAAATGTAGATGCTAGTAAAAATAAACTTCGCCAGGAGAATTTACAAAATAGTTACATTGGTTATCTAGATCCTGTTACTCTTGTACCTCGCTCGAAACTAGAACTTAATCGCAACAATAACAGCTTCTATCAAATCTATCTGATTCCTTTACAAAAAATACCACAACGGGGTTTAAATGCCTCAGAACATCAACTACGAAAAGCTTTTGATTTCTTTGAAAACAAAATCAAAACTAAATGTCAAAACAGTGGAGAGGCGATCGCTTCTTTCATTGATACAATGGTAGATAAGCTATTTTTTACCGTAATCACCGTTACCGACGAATTAAACGCTTTTAAAGTATTCGAGACACTTAATTCTAGAGGTGTAAGACTTTCAGCGACTGATTTATTAAAAAACTATCTTTTCTCTGTGGTTGCTTCTGGTGATTCCCATGACACGGAAATACAAACTTTAGAAAATATTTGGGATCATATAGTAGAACAATTGGGTAGTGAAAATTTTTCTGAATTTTTAAGAATTTATTGGAATAGCTGTCATAAATTGGTACGCAAATCTGACTTATTTAAAACTATCCGACGCCAAATCAACAATAAACAACAGGCATTTAAACTCCTAAGGGCTTTAGATAATTCTTCTTCCATTTATGCCGCCTTACGTAATCCTTATGATACTTTTTGGAAACCAGAAGAACAAGATTTTCTGGAAAAATTGACTCTATTTTATGTACGTCAACCCTTAGCCATGTTAATGTCTTGTTATCGACAATTTGGAGAGAATCAACGAGATACTTTTACTCAAATACTCAAAGCCGTTGTCATGATTTCCTTTCGTTATAACGTTATTTGTAATCTACCTACACCAGATCAAGAAAAAGTTTACAATCAAATTGCCTATCAAATCTCAGAAGGAAGTCTTCAGGATAAACAAAGTATTATTCAAGCCTTAGCACCAATTTACCCTGATGATGATACCTTTAAAAAACTTTTTCAGGAAAAAGAATTAAAAACCACTAGCTCTCGTAATCGTAAAATAGTAAAATATATTTTATTTAAACTAGAAAAACAAATGGGGGGACAAGATTTCAAAGATGAGAGTGCAGCTTATACTTTAGAGCATATCTTACCGGAGAATCCTTCTCCTCCATGGTCTTATATAGAAGAATATAATCAAGATAAATATATTTATCGTCTCGGGAATATGACACTTTTAGATACAAAAGCTAATCGCAATCTCGGGAATGAAGCCTATAAAAAAAAGAGCGAGGTATATAGAGATAGTTGTTTTCAGATTACATCTTCTCTTCCAGAATATTATGAACAATGGGATGAAAAAGCAATTAATTCCCGTCAAAGTCAAATGGCAAAATTTGCTACTTCTATTTGGAAAATTGATCAAATATAGCAGTAGTATTAGTAGGGTGTGTTAGGGCGAAGCCCGTAACGCACCAAACATGAGTAATGAGTAATAAGTAATGAGTAATGAGTTTTGAAGGTAGCCTGTAGGTTGGGTTGAGGTCACGAAACCCAACAGTATAAAAGTAGTTGTAGTTGTAGGGTTTGAAGCGTGCGAAGCCCGTAACGCACCAACAGATGAGTAATAAGTAATAAGTAATGAGTAATGAGTTTTGAAGTAGTAGCTTGTTGGTCAATTTCTGTACTTTTGTACTTGCGTGCAAGATATGAGCCAAGGAAAGAGGAAAGGCACAATCAACTCATAACTTATTTATATGGCTATATAACTGACGCAAATAAAACAAGAATTTGGCGATCGCCTTTAAATGAGTTTTGAAGTAATGAGTTTTGAAGTCTTTAAGTAATAAGCTTTGAAGTCTTGAAGTAATGAGAAGTCTAGTAGGGTGTGTTAGGGCGAAGCCCGTAACGCACCAAATTATGTCATGATTTCCTAACAATATCAAGTCCGTTTAATTTATGACAAGGTATTGTTTCAGTTGTACTATCACACCTTGTTGACTTAGACCAAAGCACGCAAGTGCAAAAGTACTAAATAGGCCAACAGGCGAGAATCAATTTTTAAGCGTTGTATTTACTCTTTATTCAAGAGATTGCACTAAGACAAAAGGCTGTACAATTAAAGTATTGAATTTTTGGCTAGGAGCTTGATTCCATTGACTTAATTGCTCTGATAATGGTTTGGTAATTAGACTTTCCTCGATCCAAGCTTCAACTTTGCTAGTATTATCTAAGGCTATGGCTTCACCTACATCTAGCAAATCGAGGCTGGGATTAACTATAATAACGGCATCTCGTTGAGCATGGGGAATAATCTCTTGCCATTGAATAGCCGCTAATTCTTCAGAAAGTTGTATTTTTATATCTGTCATTACTTGAAAAAATTCTGTCTAAATCCACTTTTATTGATTTTAACACTACTTATTTGTAATCCTTATGTAGAACCATTCTACCCTCTCCCGGGCGATCGTATTTCTTATTTCCACCAGCAGCAAACATCATCAATAGCTATTTTTACTGCTCTTAAGGCTTCAATTCCTCCAAATTTGATAATTAAAGGAGCTAATGGAGAGATATTTTCTAAAAAATGAGAGCGATTAAGACTAGCCAGAGTATGAAGCATTTTTGTGAATAATGATATCTCAACAGGTAGAGAAGTACATCTAACAACTAACCCCGATAAGGCCCAAGCTCGGGAGGATTCTTTTCCAATGCCTCGGGCCGCTTCTAATGCCTCGGGTAACAATTCACGAGGTAAATGGGGGGCTAACCAAGATAAGGCTTCTGCGAGGGAGTTTTCTCTCCCAATGCCTCGGGCCGCTTCTAAGGCGACCGGTAACAATTCAGGAGGTAAATGGGGGGCTAACCCAGATAAGGCCCAAGCTCGGTCGGATTCATCTCCAAGGCCTCGGGCGGCTTCTAATGCCTCGGGTAACAATTCACGAGGTAAATGGGGGGCTAACCCTGATAAGGCCCTAGCTCGGTTGTATTCATTTCCAATGCCTCGGGCGGCTTCTAAGGCATCGGGTAACAACTCAGGAGGTAAATGGGGGGCTAACCCAGATAAGGCCCTAGCTCGGGGGTCTTCAAACCCAATCCCGCGGGCGGCTTCTAAGGCATCGGGTAACAATTCAGGAGGTAAATGGGGGGCTAACCCAGATAAGGCCCTAGCTCGGGGGTCTTCAAACCCAATCCCGCGGGCGGCTTCTAAGGCATCGGGTAACAATTCAGGAGGTAAATGGGGGGCTAACCCTGATAAGGCCCTAGCTCGGTTGTATTCATTTCCAATGCCTCGGGCGGCTTCTAATGTGGAGGGTAACAATTCTGGAGGTAAATGGGGGGCTAACCCCGATAACGCCTCAGCTCGATAGTCTTCTCTCCCAAGACCGCGGGCGGCTTCTAAGGCATCGGGTAACAATTCTGGAGGTAAATGGGGGGCTAACC
>NZ_JALKVM010000287.1:0-9269 GCF_057440575.1 Johannesbaptistia floridana | reverse complement strand
CAACCAATTTTTAAGCGCGATCGCATTAATTCTTTAACTCATTACTCATTACTTCTTACTCCTTACTTCTTACTTCAAAACTCATTACTTCAAAACTCATTACTTCAAAACTCATTACTTCAAAACTCAATCGCCCCTCGATTTCTAGTAGAATTGCAATATGAGCAAAAATGGTAAACTTGCTTTAAGGCTACGAGAGATACTCCCTAGGAGGTGCGCCAGGAAATTAGGCGCGAAACCCTTCCCCTTGATGAAGTTTTTTCAAATCAAGGTTGATTTAATATTTTTTATAGAGAATTGAAAAAAACTAGTTTGTATACATGAATAAACAAAATCTACTGGAAATTTTAGAACATATTGTTCCAGATCAGTTTCAAAAATTAGTCTATTTGTTAGATGTTCCTTCACAAGATTTGCCAAGTGATAATGTATCACAGTTATACCAAGCTATAGCTTTACTAAAATGGGCAGAATCATATAATGGTTGTGGCTTAGAAAAGGTTGGAGAAGTCTTATCAAAACAAATATTTCAATATACTGTTACTCAAGAAGGGATTGATAAGGCAAATGAAAATTTGCCAGGTTCAGATCTAAATAACTTTGCCAAATCTATAGGTGTTAATAAAGATATAGTTAATAAGTTTTTTAACCAAGAACCTATAAAATTTGATACATTTAAGCGAATTTGTCAAAAGTTAGATTTAAATTTAAATGAAGTAATAAATGTAAATGAAGAATTAAATTCTTTGATTAGTAGTGTAATTCCAGAAATAGATTGTAGAGCTAATATAGTTAGTAATAATGAATCTACTATAACATTAAAAAATCAAACTCAAGTCAATACACTTGCTGTTTTTAATAAAGTTTTAACTATAAAACCACAAAATGATGATAGCTGCATTTTTCATCTCAAGCTAAAAGCAGAGTACAGTCAAGCAGATAAAATGATTTTAGAATCAGCATTAAACGTTCACTTCCGTAAGACTATTGAAATTATAAATATGGAAGAGGGTTGTATTAAATTAACTATTAAAGGTTCTCGTGATGATTTGATTAATTTAATTACTCAGATTGAGTCAGGAGAGTTAAGGGAAATAGAAAAGTTTCCTATTCTTGATAAATGGCAAATTATTGAAGAAATTAGAGAATCTGGGGCAGTTAATCGTAATCTTAATAGTTGTGATTTCAGTGATTCTGATTTATCAAATCTTAATTTCCAGAATGCTAATTTATATAAATGCGATTTTAGTAATACTGACCTGAGAGGGGCATACCTGAGAGGGGCATACCTGAGTGGGGCAGACCTGAGTGGGGCTAACCTGAGAGGGGCAGACCTTAGTAATACTGACCTTAGTGAGGCAGACCTGAGAGGGGCATACCTGAGAGGGGCATACCTGAGTGGGGCATACCTGATTTGGGCTAACCTGAGAGGGGCTAACCTGATTCAGGCAGACCTGAGTGGGGCTAACCTGATTCGGGCCGACCTAATTCGGGCTAACCTGAGAGGGGCTAACCTGATTCGGGCATACCTGAGTCGGGCTAACCTGAGAGGGGCTAACCTGATTCGGGCTAACCTTAGTGGGGCTAACCTTAGTGGGGCTAACCTGATTCGGGCATACCTAATTCGGGCTAACCTGAGTGGGGCTAACCTGATTCGGGCAGACCTGAGTGGGGCAGACCTGATTCGGGCTAACCTGAGTGGGGCAGACCTGAGTGGGGCAGACCTGAGTGGGGCAACTGTAGAAAAAGCTTTATTTATTTCGACTTTAGGTATAGATAAAGAAAAACAAACTGATTTAGAAAAAAGAGGCGCTATATTCAACGATAATGAAAAGTCTGGAGGAAAAATAAACTTACCTAACTAAACAACCGAATAACTATATAATTTAATTGTCATACTCGGTGCAACCAGTCACTAGTTTGTTGGGTTTCGTTCCTCAACCCAACCTACAGGCTACTCATTACTCATTACTTCAAGATTCATCCACCAGTAACATTAGGTATAGATGCAAGATCTCAGAAGAGGCGATCGCCCCTCGATTTCTAGTAGAATTGCAATATGAGCAAAAATGGTAAACTTGCTTTAAGGCTACGAGAGATACTCCCTAGGAGGTGCGCCAGGAAATTAGGCGCGAAACCCTTCCCCTTGATGAAGTTTTTTCAAATCAAGGTTGATTTAATATTTTTTATAGAGAATTGAAAAAAACTAGTTTGTATACATGAATAAACAAAATCTACTGGAAATTTTAGAACATATTTCTTCAAGTCAGTTTCAAAAATTAGTCTATTTTTTAGATGTTCCTTCACACTATTCACAAATCAGATGGATACAACTATGCAACATAATAATGGTCCCTCATTTCCTCTCATCGCTAACCTGAATACAGGTTTAGCGAGAGTCTCCATGAGGGCGGAAAGATGAAAAGTCTGGAGGAGAAGTAAACTTACCTAACTAAACAACCGAATAACTATATAATTTAACTACTATGACAAGTAATTATCCTAAAGCTTGCTGGTAATATATTTGTTGATGGACACATCAAGCTCTTTCGCCCGTATCGCTACCTCACGATGTTTTTCTGGTGTCATACGTAAGTTTAACTTGCCGCTAAAGCTTTGAAGCACCAATGGCTTTGGTAACTCTCCTCCATCTTCTTGAAGCCACTGTAGAGCAGTTTGGGCTGCTTTCATCACTTCTGTAATCGCTTGAATTTGGGTATTGCCATGTGCTTGTACTCCAAGTTCCAGGCACTTCGCAACATAAACTTCGTCCGGCGGTGAGTAGCTAACAGAATAGCTGTATTTGTTTATGTACTCATCAATCTGTTCGTTCATTGCACTGTACCTCCTTGAGCTTTAGAAGCGCTTTTTTTACCTGTTCCACTTGATAAGGCTTTGCCTTACTTCCATCCTTTTGAAGATTCACAAAAGGTTTACCTTGCCAAGGAGTTTTGAATACATGATGACTCCCATTAATTCGAGGGGAGCCAAAAAACACCGTGGCAAGATGCACTAAACGTATGAATTTTACGTTAGTCGAACTTGTCAGTTCTGATAGCGCTTCATTGATTTCCATCTTCTAATGGTACTATACTTAGTACCAAAAAGGCCAGCTCTTTTTTGGGTAGTCTAACAAAGGTGTTGACAGATATATCTTGTGGTTATATGTTGTGATAATTTTAGATTACTAAAAATAACCATTAAAATAAAGAATAGTTATCAAACGAGACAAAAACAATGGTTGAGCCTCGCGCAGATGTGATCCAGATTTTCTCGACCTTCGCACAGTTTGAAGGAGACTTTTTTAGTAAATGGGTGAGAGATCGCCTTTTGAAACGTAATATGGAAGAGAGTATTAAAAAATCCTCTACCACTCAATACTCCCCAGAATTTTGGTCTCTATACTGGTATAAAAAGTGGAAATCAACAGCAACAGAAAAATATAAGTTACAAATATTTCGCTCCCATCTGATTGCCTATCTACAAGAAACTTGTTATTGGTCTAGTAAAAAGGCGATCGCCAATTTTCCTAAAACTCAGCTTACTCTCCCAGACTGTTTTCAACTCACCATAGCTCAAAGAGAATTTATTACCACGTTTAATGGTACCTTTAGTTTATGGGTGGTCTGATACAAGAATCTCGGTATCGAGAACAATTTGTAAGACTATATCAAGGACAAGATAGCCAAGTAAACACCTTAATTCGTTTGAGAGGTTGGTTAGAAAATATGTTTACCCCTGATTGGCAATCTTTAGAAAATTTGAATTTAGCATTTACAGGACAAAGAAGCGCTGTTGACAATCAAATAAAAAGAGCTAAAATTATTCAACTAGATTCTAGAGAAACTCAAGTTATTTTATTGATTGGTATTCAAGAAGAAAATGATGGTAGAGTTGGAATTTCTCTACAACTATTTCCCCAAGGAGACCAACGTTATCTTCCTGAAGAAATTGAACTAAGATTATGTTCACAAGACCAAGAAATTCTACAGACAGCAAAAGCACGTTCTGAGGATAATTATCTTAAGATTAGACGATTCAAAGCTAGTCAAGGTCTTCAATTTAATGTTCAGATTGTTCTAGGAGAGTCAATATATACAGAAAAATTTCTATTCTAAAAGTTAAGTATGTTCGTAGTTATCCTTAATTTAGGTCAAGGAAATTGGCAAACTGGGTTCCCTAACATTACAGTACAACTATAACCAAATTAAAGCAGATACTCATTACTAGTGCAACATTTAACCTTGACAAATCTCACTATTACTCGCTGAATCAGTCAATAGTATAGCATCACTAGTTACAGTGAAGGTCGTTGCCGACAAAGCCTTTAACATAATGTTAAAAGCGCCGTTTGCGTCTCTTGGAGCCTGATAATTGCAGTTAGGGCATTTAAATACTTTATTGCCTCCTAGTTTTTCGTGGACATGACCACAGCTAGGACAGGTTTTAGAGGTGTAAGATTCATTGCACCTTACAACTAATAGGTAAGATTAGAGGTATCCATGTACACGCCCATGTTATCAGTGAAATTATTAGTGCTGTGGAAGATGGACGTCCTCTGATTTGGTGGCTACCTGCTTTGATTGATTATTTATGGATATTATGTTGGTCGATTCTTGGGGGAGTTATGTTTAGCTTGCCTAAATTATTTCCAAAAAGGTTAATTGTTGTAATTGTACTTTTGGGGATTGTTTATGCTATTTGCGGTTTATGTTTTTACTTTGGAGGTTGGCTTCCTTTGATTCCTGCCGCTATTGCTTTAATTGCTAATCTGTTGTTGGTTATGAATCAAGGTGAAACCGAAACTTAGTAATTCCAGGAAATTCAAGATTAAATTGATCCAAAAAGTAATCAGCATAAAAAGTTTGATAGGGTCTAAAGCCAACAGATTCATAGGTGCGGCGAGCCCAATCGTTGCCATTGGCAATCATAATGCCTGCGTAAGAGTGGTTTTGTGAGCGTCCTTTTTCTAGTAAGGCTTTGATTAAAAGTTTGCCCAAACCACGACCGCGAGCTTCTGGTAAAACCGCTACCGATTCAATAATCCATGTTGCTTGAGGAGTCAGGATAAATGGTCGTAAATTTTCTCCAAACAATTCTAGATAGCGATCGCGAAACATAGTAACTATCTCTTGAGACCAATTTAAGACTTGAGCGATTTTGTCTAGATCCGAAAGACGTAAAGGAGAGTAATTTTGAGCATTTGGGGTATAACCTGCGGCTGCGGCAACAGGAGTCTCCTGGTCTTCCACTACCAAAAAATCAGGGGCATTTCCCCAGTTGCCTGCCTCTGCCTTTAACTTTGCTTCAATAAATGGTAAAGCATCAGTGCCAGTGCCTTCTAAAAGGTCTTGCCAAAAGCAGTGATTCATAGGTGGTAAAGAGGCTTCATATTCAATTCTAGCTAGAAAAGGTATATCTGAGAGTGTTCCTTTGCGTATACTGATAGTGTTTTCCATGATAATCTTCTTGAACATTAAATTTAAAAAAGATAATTTTATATTCGCACATTCTACATTCTAAATTTCCCCTATACCATACAAGATAGTAATTCTGCTCAAAAACGAAACCGTATTTTACCCAATCCAATAATTATTCTACTAGTTCTTGATGTGGGATAGGGGATTACATTTCTACCGTATAGTTAACTCTGCTTTAAAACAGAAAGCTCATATTTTAGGTCGATTCCCCGCCAATGTTAAATTTGAAGTGATTAAAGTTTTTGATGATGGTTCTTATTTAAGTTGGATGATAGCAGAAATTTCCGATTTAATCATTCCACCTAGACAAGATCATTTTAATCTCAGAGTCGTCAAAAAACCTCGCTTTTTTATTTAATAGTGCCAGATTGCTATATGTTAATGAGTAAACTAGTTAACATTACTTGTCAAACATCTTCTTAGATATGATATGATTTGAGTAATAAAAATAAAAAATACTAACTTTTAATCTTTACTAAAACCCTTGTTTTAAAAATAAATTACTTATTATCTGAAGACCGTTAAAACAGCATTTATCTACTGTCTATGTTTGATAATATTTCTCCTGATTCCCAAACTTTACAAGAGTGGCAAAATCTCGCTAACTCACCAGCAACTCCTCCAGAATTATTAAGAGAGTTGACTAAAACAGTATCTGATGATTCGATTCTAGAAACTATAGTTAAAAACTCCTCCACTCCTATAAAAGGATTATTAACTTTAGGAGAGAAATTCCCTGAATTAGTTTACCAGCAACCCCAGTTTATCGCCTGGCTAGAAACTACCCCTCAACCCCTTAATAGTCTGCCAGAAAATATGCTGCTATACTTAGTAAACTGGAGACAGTTACCAGATTCTTTTTGGGAAATAGCTAAACAATCTAATAATCCTCGAATACAATTAATCATTCTTTCTAGTAAATTAGTGCCAAAAGCAATTTTAGAAGCTTGGTTAACAGTAAGTAATGATGATCAAGTAATTGAATCAATTTGGTTGCATCGCAATTTCTCTAATCAACTTCCTCCCAATTGGATAGAAGGAATTAAAATTGGAATCGATTGGAACTTTAATGAAAAAGAATCACAATATTTATTAAAATTAGCTCAATCAAATTTAATTACTGATTTAGTCTGGGAAAGCTTGCAAGAAAAAACACAGATTCTACAAATGTTAATCATGCAGGGTAAAACCTTACCAGAATCAGTGCTAACCAATTTAATAATAACCAATCAAAAAGAAATAAAAGAAGCGATCGCTCGAAATCCAGCAACTCCTTCCTCAATTTTAACTCGATTAGCATCCCAAGAAGATTGGCAAATTAAATTTCTTGTGGCGCAAAATCCCCAGACTTCTCCAGACATACTTACTGATTTAGCCAAAGATGCTGAAATAAATGTTAGAGAAGCAGTGGCAGCTAACCCTCAAACACCTGTAACTACTCTAGAATTGTTAGCTGCTGATGAAATAAGAGTGTTAATAAAACTTGCTGGTAATCCGCGCACTCCTACCCCAATTTTAACTCAACTAGCTCAACATGAAATCCCTAAAATTAGAGCAGTAGTAGCAGCTAATCCTAGCCTTGACTTAAACAGTATACTTAAATTAGCCGAAGATGGAGATCAAAGCGTAAAAATAGCAGTAGCTAAAAATCCTCGCACTCCCGAATATATATTAGAAAAATTAATAAATATCGCCCAAGCAGCAATTTTCGATAATCCTCAACTTTCGGCAAATATTATTAATAAACTGATTGAGGCAAATCCCGATCCTCTGTGGCTAGGTTTAATCTTTAGATATCCCAAGTTACCTAGTAAAATTCTTAACAAATGGTCTCAAAGTAGTGACCAAAATTATCGTATAGCTGTAGCTAACCATCCCAACACACCTACTTATATCTTACTAAGTTTAGCTAAAGACAAATTAGCCTCAGTGCGTGCTACTGTTGGTGCTAATCCTAATACAGCGACGGAAACTCTCCTAGAATTAGCAACTGATGAGTCTAAAGAAGTGCGTCAAGCAGTAGCTAGTAATCCTAAGACTCCTGAAGATACTATTACAAAATTAGCAGAAGATATGGATCGTGATGTACAAAAAGCTGCTAAACAAAACCTAATATCTCGCCAGCCTCAAAATTTAGCCCCCTTAATTACTCAATATTTTCAGGAAAAATCAGTCAGAAAACCTAGTAATGAGTTTTTACTATTATTTCATCCCCAAACACCTGTAGAGATTCTCAATAGTTATCAAGATTCCCCTTACTGGATAGAAAGAGTTGCAGTAGCTAATAATCCTCAAACTTCTGAAACAGTTTTATCTCAATTATCTCAAGATGGGAATCGTATAGTCACAGCTACAGCTAAAACCAGGTTAAATCAACCGATAGAAATAGAAAATATAGTTACTGATAATTTCCAGGAAGTTATTCCCCAATCACTACAAAAACATCCCATATTCTCTCTTTTACTAAAGCAAAAACCAGAGTTAATTGACTACCTACCATCGCGAAGTGTAGTGAGAGTCTTGCAACAATCAGATTTATCTACAGCTTTTTTAAATCGAATTGGCGATCGCTTTAATTCTCGACAACCCCGCGCTAATGGTATTATAACCTTAGAAATCCTCCGATTATTAGCCCTATACCCCCAAACTAGTCCTAGTTTACTAGAAAAATTAGCTACTGGTAATTATCAAGCTTCACTATCAGTTTACATAGTCCAGAATCTTAACACCAATAAATCTACCATAGCTAAACTTGTTCAAACCGCCAAAACTAGTGAAGCTTTAACCCGCATTGCTAAACATCCTCAAACATCTCCCGAAACACTAGACCAATTAACAGAGATTTCTCTTAATTCCACCATTAAAACTTATCATTCCCTGCGATTAATTTACATGGAGATAGCTAAAAATCTCAACAGTAGCCCTGAAACTCTAGATAAACTAGCTTCTAAACGCCCACTTCCCCCTAACGATATTCGGGATATTTCCATGGCAGTCGCTTTTAATCCTAATACTTCCCTATCTACTCTATATAAATTATTACTTGATTCTCAACAACATCGCTGGGTAAAAGCTGCGGCGATTATTAATCCTAAGTTTACTCCAGAAATTATTGACAAGTTAGAGATAAATCTCGATTCCAGGTTAAAAGCCGATTTAATTCTCGCTAAAAAACCAGATACATCTCCCGAGGAATTAGCTAGACTAAGTAAGTTGGATTTTATCCCAATTAGGGCAGCAGTAGCGAGTAATCCTCAAACTTCTGGAGATACCTTGGCTTTTTTAGCCCGTTTTAGTAATGATCTCCTTTTAAGAGAATGTGTAGTTACTAATCCTCAAACTCCCCCAGCAACGCGCGATTTTCTTATTGCTAGAATAGGCAGTAATACTGTTTATAAGGCTAATCGCATGTATTAAGAAATATTCTTTCTTTATCCAAACCTCCCTCGCCTCATATCTTGCACCAGTACTTTAGTTTAATAAATTCTTTTCTTGTAATGGTTCTTTTTGCCATGTTTGTTGGTGTTTTTCCAAGATTAATTAATCCTAAATTAACATCCAAACTTGCTTACCCAGTCTAGTTTCTTGCTTTTTAGGGCATACTACTCAGACCCTCGCATCTTTACCCAAAGTTACTGGTTGTGGTTGAGTAATGAGTAATGAGAATGACTCTTGAAGTCTTGAAGTAATGAGTTAAAGAATTAATGCTAAACGCTTAAAAATTGGTTGACCTTTGCAAAATCTTCGGCGAAAGAGAAATGAACTTTTTCTGAGGTTAATTTAGTACAT
>NZ_JALKVM010000286.1:0-9355 GCF_057440575.1 Johannesbaptistia floridana | reverse complement strand
AAGAATAGTCAATAATTAATACATCATCTCCCTCTCTTCCATCTACTGTGTCATCCCCTAAACCTGGGTTAATCGTATCATCGCCACTTCCTGCATCGATGACAATGTCGGCAAATTGACTAAAATTAAAACTATCATTACCACTTCCTGTAGTCAAACTGCCTGTAAATCTCTCGATACTGTTAATCACCGTACCATCAGGCAAACTTAGAAGATTACCCGTTTCATCTATGCTAATGTCTACTGTAACAGTACTCAAATCCGCATCTACCAGAGTATCTATGCCAGCTCCACCATCTATTTGATTAATTCCCCCATCATCAATAATAACGTCATTGCCTTGTCCTCCTTCAATACTATCGTCACCACCTTGATCATCAATGGTATCATCCCCTAAACCCCCAATAATCGTATCATCGCCATCACCCGTGAGAATATCGTCATCAGTCTGGGTGCCTGTTATATTAAATCTGTTAATATTATCAAATCTGACGGCGTTTTCATTGGAACCATTAGACCGATAGAGACTCCTAAACCCATCCACTGTTCCACTGGAAATACCAAAGTTACCGCCGATTCCAGCATCGCTAATGGAAGAATAGTCAATAATTAATACATCATCTCCCTCTCTTCCATCTACTGTGTCATCTCCTAAACCCGGATTAATCGTATCATCGCCTGGTGTACCAACTAAATTATCATTCCCATTTGTACCCACAAAATCAGCTAATTCTACTTGTACTTCTTGCCCATCAATAGTTAAAGTTGTGGTATCATCTTCAGCTTGCAGCGATTGTAACTCTTCTGTAATAATATTTTCCCCTTGGACATAGAGAGCAAAAATTCTTCCCTCATCTCCTACAGATTCCACAGGATTTACTTCTGCATCGATAAAGTGCCCGTATTCTTCTAAAATCACAGCAGCGATAACATTAAGATTTTCGGCATTTGCTTGTAAAAATGACTCAGACAGATAAATTTTATTAGTATCACGGGAATAAGCACCGTTTGCGCCGTTTAGCTCGTTTCCTTTGGGAATTTCAATGTCAACTACTGACTGAATATTAAAACTTCCACTGCTCCATAAACTATGATAAATAGATGAATTAATAGCATCACCAAAAGTAAGATTTAGTTTATCGTTAAACTCAGAATCGAGAGTAAAAGCCAATAACTGCTGATTTACGAGGGTTACAGCAGAACTAAGGATTAATGATAGGGATTTCATGAGACTAAATAATCTATAGTAATAATTTTTACAATTAAAGTAACATTATTTTGTCAATTATCAAATCAATTCTTTTCTTTTCGTAATAAAATTTGAAATTCTCGTTCTCTGATTATTAGCGATCGCACCTACTATAATTTAATCTCACTTTGTCCATCTTTCTCAAGATGTATTTACTACATTGTGTAACAAATTGCAAATTATATTCTTATAAGTGGTTAAATTTGTAGCTTTATTAGATGCTTGTGTCTTGCATTCTGCTCCTTTTCGTAGTTGAATTTTAGTATTTAAAGATACAGAAAAGATTAGAGTTTACTGCTAAGATTCTAAGGCTTGATAGGGCTAAAGCCCTACTACAAACTTGGGGAAAAGGCGATCGCCAAAAGAAGATTTTTACCCTTTCAAAAATTTAACAATCGCCTCTGTCAACCCCTCCAGGGTATATTCTTCTGCTTCTATATCTACTTTACCTAATAATTGGCGACAAGCTTGGGCAGTTTGAGGCCCTATTGCCGCTAGATAAACATTTTCTAATAAAGATGGTAAATCTTGCTCTAATTCACTGACTAGTTGCTTAAAGTTACCCACAGTTTTGGCACTACCAAAGGTGATAATAGAAATTTCTTTAGCTAACAAAGCTGATTTGGTAGCATCGTCAATTGTTTGAGGAGATTGGGATTGATAGGCAGCTACTTCTGTTACTATAGCACCAGAGTTACTTAATTCTCTAACTAAAATATCTCTCCCGCCACTTTCTACCCGAGGAAAAAGAATCTCTTGTTGAGTTAAACTTCCTGGAAAATTAGCCACTAAAGAATCAGCCACAAAATCAGGAGGAATAAAATCTGCTTTCAGATGATACTTGTTTAATGTGGCGGCGGTTTTTTTGCCCACAACGGCTATTTTTAAGCTTCCTAAAGCGCGTAAATCATAACCTAGGGTAGTAAGACGAGAAAAAAAATACTCTACACCATTGGCTGAAGTGAGAATTAACCAATTAAATTTACCTAAAGAGGAGATAGCCTCATCTAATGGTTGCCAATTCGAGGGGGGGGTAATTTCTAAAGCTGGCATTTCTAAAACCTTAGCGCCTTGTTTTTCTAGTAATTTGGTGAATTGACTAGATTGGCTGGCAGCGCGGGTTACTAAGATGGTTTGTCCTGTTAAGGGGAGAGAATCAGACATAAATCTCTTGTTAATTACTTGGCCTATAATAATGATTCCAGGAGAAATAGATATATTGCTAACTTTTTCTACTATATCCTCTAAAGTACCTAACCACAGCTTTTGTTTCCATGTACTAGCGTCACGAATAATTGCTACTAACTCCTGAGATGCTCTACCATGTTTAAGTAATTGCTGTACAATCTCAGGGAGATTGCGACCACCCATCAAAATCACAATAGTATCTATTTTAGCTATAGCTTCCCAGTCTAGATTTTCTGGTTGATGTCCTGTAAGTACCACAAAATGACGGCTTAGATGTTTATCGGTGAGGGGGATGCCTGCTAAAGAGGGGGCGGCGATCGCGCTCGAAAGTCCTGGTATGATACTATAGTTACATTGGGCGGCAATCATTGCTTCTATTTCTTCATTTGCCCTTCCAAAAATCAGAGGGTCTCCACTTTTTAGTCTAACTACTTGTTTGCCTTGATGACAATAAGCCACTAACAGTTGATTTATTTGGCTTTGAGGAGTGCTAACTTTACCTCCTCTTTTACCCACATCTATTTTTAAACATTCATCACTAACTAAATTCAGTAACTCTGGTGCAACTAAAGCATCATAGATTAGTACTTCTGCTGTTTTTAGCAATTCTACAGCCGATAAAGTCATTAAACTCAGTTTACCAGGACCTGCACCTACTAAATAAACTCTTCCTGAAGACATAATTGACACTTACTATTTTTTCTTAACCTCATATCAAAGCACGTAAATACAAAAGTACTGAAATTCGCCAACAGGCGAGAATCAATTTTTAAGCGCGATCGCATTAATTCTTTTACTCATTACTCATTACTCATTACTCATTACTCATTACTCATTACTCATTACTCAACCATCACCAGTAACATTAGGTAAAGATGCAAGATCTGAGTTAACGCCTGCTAATTCTAATGCCTCACTTAAACTATTACAGTAATTACTTAAACCATATTTTGCTGGATTAGCATAATTATTGTAGGTAAAATGACGATAATTTAAGCAAAAGCGGTCCCAATCTGCCATTCTAATCTTAAATACTTTGATAAAAAAATTAGCTAACCACAAAGACAAGGGTAAACGCAAGAAAATAGATTTATCTAAATGTACACAAATTTCCTCTAAGGCTTGATTAACTGTTAGAGGAGGATTAGCTAAAACTATTTGCTCTGATTGAGGATTTTCTGGAGGATTCTCTACTAAATATTTAACTACTTGAGCAATATCCCTAGCATGGATAAAATGGAAACTACCATCAGCTTGAAACCAACGGGCTAAATTAATCCAGTTAATAATATTAGGTAAACCTGCGGAAATATGAGAATAGGGTTTTTCTTCATCCCCCCCTAATACTAAAGTTGGAAAAACTGTGGTTATTTTATCAGCCATTTCCAGTTTATGTAATTCTGTAAAGCATTGATATTTTGTTTTAATATAGCTAGTGCCAATTTCTTTAGCTTCTGGTAGTAACTTATTTTCCTGATTTAGAATACTCGCTGTAGAAAAATATATAACTTGTTCACATACTTGGGGGTTTAGAGATTTAACTAGTTCAATTGTACTATTAACATTGATGTCATAAATTTCCTGTTCTCCTCCCCAAGAAGTTGCCGCTAGAATAGCAACATTGATAGATTGGAGTAACTCAGCAAACTGTTTAACTTCTCGTAAGTCTGCCTTAAGAATTGTGATACCAGGGCGAGTTGTATAGTTAAATTTTAGTTTATCAGGATTTCTTACCAGCAAATATAGCTCATATTCTGTTTCTGTAATTAAAGCTTCTGCTAAATAATGTCCAATACATCCACTTGCACCTGTTAATAGTATTTTTTTCTGCTGCATCAATTTCAGTAAATGTACAAATTTTTTCAAAAGAGATTATAACAAGTATAACCTCACATCAAAGTACCAGTAATTATTTTAAGCGCGATCGCATTAATTCTTTAACTCATGACTTCAAAACTTCTTTCACTTCAAGACTTCAAGACTTCAAGACTTCATTACTTCAAAACTCATTACTTCAAGATTCATCCACAAGTAACTTTGGGTTTTCTTAGATCTTGCCCCAGTGCAATTGTACTAAATAGGCCAACAGGCGAGAATCAATTTTTAAGGGGTTAGGATCAATTCTTTAACTCATTACTTCAAAACTCATTACTTATTACTCCAAAACTTCTTACTTCAAGACGTCTTGACTTCTTACTTCAAAACTCATTATTCATCCACAAGTAAATGAGTGATAAAGATGCAGGATCTGAGGTTTTGATGCGAGGGGTCTGAGTTTTATGGCGATTATTAAATCACAAACACTAGAATTAAGTTGGATAGAACTAAGAATTCTCAGTAAAAATCAAGTGAGAGTGAGTACATCTACTGTGAAGTATATTAAGTTTGTACAAGGCAATGATGCCACTGTGGGATAAACTACCTTTGACTGGTAATTACTACGATTTTTGAGTATTAGATGATTATCATGTAGGAAAAATGTTTACTAAATTGTCTCAGCAACCAAAAGCAAAAGCATCTTACCAGCAGTTTGAGGTAATTGAAAATGAGTGATGATATACTAACAAAAATTAATCAACTCAATGATGAAGTAGTAAGACTTTATGCTCAATCTCGTTACCTAGAGGGGGTTGCTTTTTGTATTGTGGCGATTGAGTTAGCCAAAAACAATAGTTTAACTCACATAGAATCTTACGCCGCTACGCTGAATAATCTAGCTGGGTTGCATCGACAATTGGGTAATTTATCTGAAGCTAAACAATATTTTGAGTTGGCTTTACAAATTACTGCTGAAACTGTGGGCACTAAAACCCAATCTTATGCTATTACTTTGCAAAATTTAGCTTTCTTATACCAAGATTTGAGGGAATTACCCAAAGCTAAAGAATATTTTGAGTTGGCTTTACAAATCAAAGCAAAGACTGTAGGCACTAAAACCCAATCTTATGCTATTACTCTAGAGAATTTAGCTAGTTTATATCAAAAATTGGCTAAATTATCCGAAGCTAAACGATGTTTTGAGCAGGTTTTACAAATCAAAGCAAAGACTGTAGGCACTAGAAATCAATCCTACGCTATTACTCTAGAGAATTTAGCTAGTTTATATCTACAATTGGGTAAATTATCCGAAGCTAAACGATGTCTTGAGCAAGCTTTAAAAATTAAAGTAAAAACTGGGAGGAGAAGAAAGCAATCCTACGTTACTACTCTAGAAAATTTAGCTGGTTTATACCAAAAATTGGGTAAATTACCCCAAGCTAAACAATGTTTTGAGTTGGTTTTACAAATCAAAGCAGAAACTGTAGGCAAGAAAACTGAATCCTACGCTATTACTCTCAATAATTTAGGTTTGTTATATCAAGACTTAGGGAAATTACTCAAAGCCAAGAAATATTATCACCAGGCTTTACAAATCAAAGCAGAGACGGTGGGCAAAAAAACCCAATCTTACTCTACTACTCTAGATAATTTAGCTGGTTTATATCTACAATTGGGTAAATTATCCGAAGCTAAGCAATATTTTGATCTGGCTTTAGAAATCAAAGCTGAAACTACAGGTAAAAAAACCCAATCTTACGCTATTACTCTACAGAATTTAGCCCGTTTGTATCTACAATTGGGTAATTTATCTAAAGCTAGACAATATTTTGAACTGGCTTTACAAATCAAAGCAGAAACTATAGGCAAGAAAGCCGAATCCTACGCTATTACTCTACAAAATTTAGCTGGTTTGTATCGACAATTGGGTAATTTATCGGAAGCTAGACAATATTTTGAGTTGGCTTTGCAAATTAAAGCCGAAACTATAGGCAAGAAAGCCGAATCCTACGCTATTACTCTGCAAAATTTAGCTGGTTTGTACCGACAATTGGGTAATTTACCCGAAGCTAAGCAATATATTGAACTGGCTTTACAAATTAAAGCCGAAACTGTGGGGAAACAAACTGAATCCTACGCTATTACTCTACAGAATTTAGCTGTGTTATACCGACAATTGGGTAATTTACCCGAAGCTGGACAGTATTTTGAGTGGGCTTTACAAATCAAAGCTGAGACTACAGGCAAAAAAACCGAATCTTACGCTATCACTCTCGATAATTTAGCTGGATTATACCGACAATTAGGTAAATTATCCAAAGCCAAACAATATTTTGAGTTGGCTTTGCAAATCAAAGCTGAAACTGTAGGCAAAAAAACCGAATCCTACGCTATCACTCTCCAGAATTTAGCTGGATTATACCGACAATTAGGCAATTTACCCCAAGCTAAGGAATATTTAGAGCTGGCTTTGCAAGTTTTAGCTGAGACTGTGGGTACTAAAACTGAATCCTACTTTACTACTTTAAATAATTTAGCTTTGTTACACCGACAATTGGGTAATTTACCCGAAGCTAAAAGATATCTAAAACAGGCTTTACAAGTTTTGGTAGAAACTGTAGGCAAAAAAACTCAATCCTACGCTATTACTCTCCAGAATTTAGCTTTGTTATACCGACAATGGGGCAATTTACCCCAAGCTAGGCTATATCTCAAGCAGGCTTTAAAACTTAAAGTAGAAACTGTGGGCAATAAAACTAAATCCTACGAATCCTACGCTATCACTCTACAAAATTTAGCTTTGTTACACCGACAATTGGGCAATTTACCTAAGGCTAGGGAATATTTACAGTTGGCTTTGCAAGCTAAAGCTGAAACTATAGGCAAAAAAACCGAATCCTACGCTACTACTCTACAAAATTTAGCTTTGTTACACCGACAATTGGGCAATTTACCCCAAGCTAGGAAATATTTAGAGTTCGCTTTACAGATTAAAATAGAAACTGTAGGCAATAAAACTGAATCCTACGCTATTACTCTCCAGAATTTAGCTTTGTTATACCGACAATTGGGTATTTCATCCCAAGCTAGGGAATATTTCGAGCTCGCTTTACACACTTTAGCCACCACTGTAGGCACTAAAACCGAATCCTACGCTATTACTCTACAAAATTTAGCTGGATTATCTCAACAATTGGGCAATTTGCCCCAAGCTAGGGAATATTTCGAGCTCGCTTTACACACTTTAGCCACCACTGTGGGCAGTAAAACTCCATCCTACGCTATTATTCTACAAAATTTAGCTTTGTTATCTCAACAATTGGGTAATTTATCCCAAGCTAGGGAATATTTCGAGCTCGCTTTACACACTTTAGCCACCACTGTGGGCAAAAAAACTCCATCCTACGCTACTACTCTTGATAATTTAGCTTCTTTACACCGACAATTAGGCAATTTACCTCAAGCTAAGCAATGTTTGGACCAAGCTTTACAAATTATTGCCGAATCTATTGGCACTAAAACTCCATCCTACGCTACTATTCTCGATAATTTAGCCGGGTTATCTCAACAATTGGGTAATTTACCCCAAGCTAGGCAATATTATCAGCAGTCTTTACAAATTATTGCCGCAACTATCGGCACTCAAACCAAATTCTACGCTACTACTCTCGATAATTTAGGTTTGTTATACCAACAATTGGGTAATTTACCCAAAGCTCAACAATATTTTGAACTGGCTCTACAAATTAAAGCTGAGGCAGTGGGTACTAAAACTCAATCCTACGCTATCACTCTACAAAATTTAGCTTCACTATCTCAACAATTAGGCAATTTACCCCAAGCTAGGCAATATCTCCACCTGGCTTTACAAATTAAAGCTGAGATTCTCTCGGAAATGCCCCATGAATAATCCGCGAATTCAAGCCAGTCCCATTCTTTACTTATTTATTTACTTATTATTTTATACTACATTATGGGCGAACTCCCCCATAAAAACATCATAACTTGATTACTAGATAATTGTCAAGAAACAAATCAATACATTATAACGGTAGTAGATTCGGCCCTTGGTTACTACACCCAACAAACATGAGTTTTGAAGTAATGAGTAACGAGTAACGAGTTTTGAAGTAAGAGAATTAATGCGATCGCGCTTAAATTTTGATTCTCGCCTGTTGGCGAATTTCAGTACTTTTGCACTTGCGTGCTTTGATATGAGCCAATCCCCAATATTTAGGATAAATATATATATATGTGTCTGTTGTTTTTTATAGCCTAAGATAAGCGATCGCCTGATAGATATATAATTTGTAACTAATTAAACAGATAAGCTTCTGATTACTAGATTATTGACGGTGCCTTACACGCAGGTTAACTCACCCGACAAACTTCTTTATTTATTTATTATTTTGTACTACATAAGGGGCGAATTCCCCCATAAGAACATGATAACTTGATTACTAGAATGCCCTAAGGCACCCATTCCATTCTTTACTTCTTTATTTATTTATTATTTTATACTACACAAGGGGCGAACTCCCCCCTACGAATATCATAACTTAATGACTAGATAATTGTCAAGGAAGAAATCAACACATTATAACGGTAGTAGGTTGGGCAGTAGTAGGGTGCGTTAGGCCGAAGATTTCTCTTGGTCAATCACAATGCCAGATAACGGATTGCCGTAACGCACCAAACATGAGTAATGAGTAATGAGTAACGAGTAATGAGTAAGAAGGTAGCCTGTACGTAGCCTGATTCTCCCTTGTCGGCCAATTTCTGTACTTTTGTTTTGGTGCTTTGATATGAGTTAACGCACCGCTCTGAGATTACCTGCTCAAAATTGCCAGCCTTTACCAGTTAATGGTTTGGGGTCACAAATAACTTGTGAAGTGGCGGAGAGCGCCTCCCAATAACTCAAGATTATTGACCACAAAACAGTATAAAAGTAGTTGTAGTAGTAGGGTGCGTTAGGCCGAAGATTTCTCTTGGTCAATCACAAGTAAGATAACGGATTGCCGTAACGCACCAAACATGAGTTTTGAAGTAATGAGTAACGAGTAATGAGTAAGAAGGTAGCCTGTAGGTAGCCTGTAGGTT
>NZ_JALKVM010000285.1:0-9357 GCF_057440575.1 Johannesbaptistia floridana | reverse complement strand
GAACTTTTTCTGAGGTTAATTTAGTACATAAGTTCTGGTGCTTTGATATGAGTTAGATAGTTAGGCCATATTCTTTGAAATAACACCCAACCTTACTATAGTTCAAAAATAATATTGATATACCTGAGATGACAACGAAAACAAAATGGTGGAGAAATGCTGTAATCAACCGTAGAGCTTGGACTTGGGAAGATGCCAATAATCAACAACACAACGGTCATTGGTGGCAACACGCAGTTATTTATCAAATTTTTCCTCATAGTTTCCAAGACACAACGGGTAATGGTGTAGGGGACCTCAACGGGATTATTGCTAGAATGGAGTACATTTCTTCTTTAGGGGTAGATGCAATTTGGCTTTGTCCTATTTTTGAATCTCCAATGGAAGACATGGGTTATGATATTACAGACATGCGAGATATAGATCCTCTATTTGGGGTGATGGAACACTTTGACCGCTTGTTAGATGTTGCCCATACCTACGGAATTAAAGTGCTAATTGATGGAGTTTGGAATCACACTTGAGATCAACATCCCTGGTTTATAGAAAGCTGTAAAAACCGGGATAACCCTAAAGCAGATTGGTATGTTTGGGCAGATGCCAAGGAAGATGGCTCGCCGCCTAATAATTGGGGAAGAAACCGAAAACCTTCTCACTCACAAGGCTAAAGTGGATAAACAGTTACTGCATTTACCCGGTCCTGACTGGGTTGAACGCATTTTTAAAGATAGCGATCGCTCCCCCCAAGTCCTGCGCAGTCTTCAACAATTATACTCAACAGGACGTTTAGGCAATACTGGTTACCTGTCGATTTTACCAGTAGACCAAGGGATAGAATATAGCACCAGATATGTCATGATTTCCTGATAAGCAGCTCAAGTCCGTTGAATTAGTTATATAGCAGTACAAAAAATGGTGTTTGACATATAAACTTGACTAAGAAGGTAAAGAAAAGAATATCAAGAAAAGGTTTTATCATAACTAATTAAAAGGATTTGATATTACCTCGCTTTTATCTCTAAAGAATAAATGATTAGTTATATAAATGGTCAAGTATATTCCATAATTAATTCTGTCAACAATCGCGTCATGGTGATTGTTGATGTTAATGGTATTGGTTATGAAATTCAAGTTACCTCTCGTTTGGTAAGAAAACTCAATTTAACTCCCAACACTCAAGTACAAATTTTTACCCACTATCAAGTTAGAGAAGATAAAGCAATTCTCTATGGCTTCACCTCCTCCCCGGAGAGAGATTTATTTCGTCAATTAATCAGTGTTAGTGGCATTGGCACACAAATGGCGATCGCTCTTATTGACAGTCTCGGTTTAGAGGAGTTAGTACAAGCAATTATCACTGGAAATACTCGCAGTCTCTGTAAAACTCCTGGAGTTGGACAAAAAACTGCTGATAGAATCGCTTTAGAATTAAAAACTAAGCTTAAACAATGGCGTAAATTACTTAATATCTCTGAATTGTCTCTTGCCACAGCACCATCTCAGGAAATTTTAGAAGACCTAGAGATTACCCTTTTAGCTTTAGGATATACTGAAATTGAAATTGAACAAGCTATAGCTACTATCAGTCAAAATTCTCAACTCACGGAAAATGTGCCCATAGAAGAATGGCTAAAAGTGGCGATCGCTCATTTGAGTCAGTCTGCTTAAGGTGCTAAGTAGTCGGACAAAATTAAACTTAACTGATTTCAAAGAAAATACTCATATAAAGGCTTAAAGTCAAAATTCTCAACTCACGGAAAATGTGCCTATAGAAGAATGGCTAAAAGTGGCGATCGCTCATTTGAGTCAATCTGCTTAAGGTATGCTAAGTAGTCGGACAAAATTAAACTTAACTCATTTCAAAGAAAATACTCATATAAAGGCTTAAAATTTATGAATACTAGCGAATCGAAAAACCAGAGAATTGTTCTTCTTTATCCTGATGAAGATGGTTACATTATTGCAGAAGTCCCTCAACTATGTGTCTTTGGGTGCATACTTATGCTTCAGAAATAGATCAAAGGAATCGTCGCTTTCTCAAAAAACCATTATTGGTATAATTTGTTCAACACCTTTATTACACTACCTATCATGTCTACTGAATACCACGTTAAACTGATACAACAAGGCAATATTCAAACCTTACCCATTCCCCAAGAATTAACTTTATCAACATCAGAAGTTATTATCCGACAAGAAGAGAAAAAACTTATTATAGAACCTTACCAGAAAAAATCTCTCCTGGAAGTCTTCGCTCTCCTCGATGATGTTGACGAAGAATTTCCTGATGTTGACCAAGGATTATTACCTTTAGATGACATTGAAATTTAAATTGTCTTATTATTATTTACTCGATACCAACACTTTATCAGACTTAATTAGACATCCAACAGGTAAAGTATTTTCTAAAATCAGAGAAGTTGGAGAAGAAAAAATTTGCACCAACATCATTGTTGCCTGTGAACTTCAATTTGGTGCGGAAAAAAAGAACTCACCCAGATTGAAAGAGCGTATTTCCTTGGCTTTAGATCTGATTCCTGTATTATCATTAACCAGTAATGTCGAATATGATTACGCTAAAATTCGTACTTATTTGGAAAGCAAAGGAACACCTATAGGCAGTAATGATTTATTAATTGCTGCTCATGCACTCAATCTAAATTTAACCGTAGTTACAAACAATATTCGTGAATTTTCTCGTGTTCCCGATTTAAAAGTAGAAAACTGGCTTAACCCAAATTAAAAAAACAAATCACTTTCGGGCTATTGAAAATGTGCCTATAGAAGAATGGCTAAAAGTGGCGATCGCTCATTTGAGTCAGTCTGCTTAAGAATCGACTCGAAAGATTTGACCTAATTAGGGCAATGTTGGTAAAATGTAATGGGGGTAATATTAAATCCGTTTAATATGTTGAAATCAAAACTTGTCTTCACACTAGCCTCTTTACTCAAAAAACCGTGATCTGAAAAAATATAATAGATGTAGACTCTAAATAACTAAATGCAATCTCGGCTCGTAGTTGACTGAATATATATTTATATTTTGTAACCTTGAAAAATAGGGAAAACAGTGTATCCGATGCTTTCCAAAACCCCGTTAAAGCTAATTCTGATTGTAATAATTGTCGCACAAGTGGCAGCAGGAATAGGGTTAACAGCAGGACTATCGATTCACAAGGGAAAACAAGCGGTTCATGATCTGGCAATTCAACTACTGAATGAAGTTAGTACCCTAACAGGCGATCGCATCGCCACATATTTAGAAACGCCCCCTCAGTTAAACAGTATCCATGTTAATGATGTAGAGATTGGACAGATTAGTACAAAAAAGGAAGATATTCGTAACCTAAGGTACCATCTGGTAAAATCACTACAAACCTTTGAGGAAGTAAGCTTCACAGTATTTGCTACACCACAGGGAAAGTATATTGGGGCCAGACGGGATGCAGATGGGAACCTGCAAATCGGAGTGATTGATGAAGCCACAAAAGGTAATCTAAAATACTATGCGACAAATGAACAGGGAGATTTCATTGAGCCACGGCAAGATATTGATTTAGAACCAGGAGATGTACTGAAACGGCCCTGGTATGTAGCCGCAGTGGAAGCTAAGAGGGCAATCTGGAGTAAAGTATACACTAGCCGTAGCACGGAGAGCTTAGTGATTACAGCAGCTCAGCCTGTATATAGCGATCGCGGTGAATTATTAGGAGTTTTTAGCAGCACCATCGCGCTGAAACATATTGACCAATTTCTGAACTCTATCACAATTGGTGAGTCAGGGCAAGTATTTATCCTAGACGGTGCCGGACGATTAATTGCCACATCGACAGGAGAAGAACTATACCGGGAAGTTAACCGCGACGGCGTAAAAATCAAAGAACTGCTCCAAGCCACAGACAGTCAAAATCCCTTTACTCGTGGTGCCGCAGAGGCATTGTTAGACCAAGTAGATAGTCAGACTTCAGGAGACACAGCTCAAAATTTTGAACTAATCATCAATAATCAACAGGAATTTGTACAAGTCACTCGGCTACCAGAGTATCTAAATCTCGACTGGCGGATTGTGGTGGTTGCCCAGGCAGAGGATTTTATGGCACAGATTGATGCCAATAGACGCAACACTATTTGGTTATGCTTGGGAGCACTAGCCTTGGCTACTGGGTCAAGCATCCTGACGGCCAACTGGATCACCCGGCCTTTGTGGCAGCTTAACCAGACTGCCCGTAAAATCGCTCAAGGCAATTTACAGCCCTCACAACTGCCACAATGGAGTACAGATTATTACATTTGTGAAGTAAGTGAGTTGAATGACTCCTTTGATCAAATGGTGCAGCAACTTCAGGAATCTTTCTCAGCAATTCAAACCAGCGAGGCCAACTTCAGAAAGATAGCTGCCAATTTACCGGGAGCTATCTTTCGCTATATTTTGCGTCCAGACGGCACAGACGCAGTCCTCTATATGAGTCCGGGTTGCCTGAACCTATGGGAAATTGAAGCTCATCTAGTTGAACAAGATGCCAGTATGCTTTGGGAAATTATTGATCCAGAAGATTTACCGGCCATGCAAGCCTCAGTGAGAGAATCTGCTAGAACCCTAGAAACATGGCACCACGAATGGCGGATTACCACTTTATCAGGTCGCCGTAAGTGGTTACAGGCAATTGGACATCCAACCCGTCATCCCGATGGAGTCGTAGAATGGGACACGGTAATTCTAGATGTGAGCGATCGCAAACAGACAGAACTTGCCCTTAAACTCCAAAAAGACTTTAATGAATTGATTGCCAAGATTACTAGTCGCTTTGTTGATCTTAGCCCGGATAATCTGGATAGGGAAATCGAGCAGGCTTTAGAAGATATCGGTAAGGTGACCGGGGTTGACACGAGCTACATTTTCCAAATTGATGAATCGGCTCAAACCTTTAGTATGACCCATGAGTGGTCCAAATTCATCTATCAGCCTCAAATTGAACAAGCCCAGAATATTCCTTTTGCCGACTTTCCCTGGTGTATAAGGATGCTCAAAAAGCGGGAGCTTATCGATGTACTTCAACTGGATGAGCTGCCGGAGGAAGCGGATGTTGATTGTGCTAACTGGCGAAGCTTGAATATAGTCTCCCTCTTGATTATTGCTCTGGTTCAAAAATCAAAAGTTACAGGCTTCATGGGCTTTGCATCCTATAGTGAACCTATGAAGTGGGAAGATGAGATTATCAGGTTGTTACAAATTATGGGTCAAACCATTGCCAATGCCCAGGAAAGGAAACAGATTCAAGCAAATCTGATGAAAAGCGAAGCTCGCTGGCAGTTTGCCTTAGAAGGCTCAGGCGATGGCGTATGGGATTGGAATGCTCAAACCAACCAAGTGTTCTTTTCTCGCCAGTGGAAAGCCATGCTGGGCTACGAGGAAGATGAAATTGGTAATAGCTTAGAGGAGTGGAGTAGCCGCATTCACCCAGAGGATAAAGCCCAATGCTACGAGGATTTAGAACAGCATTTAAGAGGTAAAACCCCCTTTTATCAAAATGAGCATCGTCTTCTTTGCAAAGATAATTCCTATCGATGGATTCTAGACCGTGGCAAGGTGATTGAATGGAATCCTGAGGGTAAGCCTTTAAGATTCATCGGGACACATACTGATATTACTAATCGCAAACAGGTAGAAAGGCAACTTCAGGATTTGACTAATCGTTTGGGATTAGCTGCTCGGTCTGCTCATATAGGTATTTGGGAATGGGATATCCTGAGAGATCGTCTAATCTGGGACAACCGCATGTATGAACTCTACGGAATCTCTCCAGAGGACTTTAGTGAAGCTTATCAAGCCTGGAAATTAGGTGTCCATCCAGAGGATCAGCAAATCTCTGATCAGGCAATACAACAAGCTTTAAAAGGGGAAAAAGACTTTGATACAGAGTTTCGAGTCCTGTGGACCGATGGTACTGTCCGCTACATCGAAGCCCATGGAATGGTGCTGCGCGACCAGGAAGGTCGCCCCTTCAGTATGATTGGGGTGAATTGGGATATTACTGATCGCAAACACACAGAACTTGCCCTAGAACAAGAACTACTCCTGAGTAAAACTCTCTTTGACACCTCAATTGACGGGATTGTGCTGTTAAATCAACAGGGTTGTGTCCTAAAGACTAGTTCTAGCTTTGCCCAAATGCTAGGCTATACCATCGAGGAAACTTACACCTTGAATTTGTTTGATTGGGATGCCCAATTGAAACGAGAAGATTTACAAGCCATTCTTGATGGGACAATTCTTTTACCTCCTTATTTTGAAACTCGCCATCGTCGTAAGGATGGCTCCGTCTACGATGTGGAAATTAGCTACAGTCAAGAAGTATTGAATGGTGAGATTGTGCATTTTTGTATTTGTCGGGATATTAGCGATCGCAAGCAAGCAGAAGAACAACTAATTTACAGTGCTCTTCACGATGCCCTCACCGATTTACCCAATCGCACCTTCCTCACTAATCGATTAGAATCATCTATTCAAAAGGCACAGCTATCAAATACCTATCACTTTGCGGTAATATTTCTCGACCTGGACCAATTTAAGGTGATTAATGATAGCCTCGGGCATCTGGTTGGGGATAAGTTATTACTGAAGGTTGCCCAAAAGCTACGAAGCATAATTTCCTCAACAGATTTAGCTGCTCGTTTGGGAGGAGACGAATTCGTCATTTTACTAGAGGATATTCCTGACATCGAAACTGTTATCTATATAGTCGAACGCTTGTTAGCTGAGTTTGATCAAGCAATTGTGGTCAACCCTCACAGCGTCTTTGTCACAACCAGCATCGGCATTGTTTGGGGCACGAATACCTATACCGATGCCTCTGATATCCTCCGGGATGCTGATATCGCTCTCTATCAAGCCAAGGCTAAAGGTCGCCGCAGATACGAAATTTTTGACGTTGAAATGCACGTTCAAGCTATGCAACGTATGAAATTGGAGCATGACTTACGCATCGCGATCAATCAGCAGGAATTTGTTACCTATTATCAGCCCATCGTAGATCTTCATACTCAAAGATTAACTGGGTTTGAAGCCCTGATTCGCTGGCAACATCCCACCCAAGGATTTATTTCCCCAGCCCAATTTATTCCAGTGGCTGAAGAAACCGGGCTAATTGTGCCCATTACCCACTGGATGTTACTGTCAGCCTGTGAGCAAGTCGCTACCTGGCAGCGCCAATTCCCAGACATGGAGGACCTCAAAATCAGTATTAACCTTTCAGCCCAAGACTTACGGCAACCTACTCTGGTTGAAACAATTCAGCACACCCTCGGGCAAACTCAGTTGCCTCCTACTTCCTTAACTTTAGAAATTACTGAGAGTATGTTGATTGAAAATATCGACATCAGTATTAACCTACTTCAGCAATTAAAAGATCTCGGTATTCGCATCAGTATCGATGACTTTGGTACAGGGTATTCCTCTTTGAGCTACCTCTATAACCTGCCTGCCAACTATCTCAAAATCGACCAATCCTTCGTCAGCAAAATGCAGCTAGGTAACAAAAACTACAAAATCGTCCAGGCTGTTGTTAGCCTGAGTGACCAATTGGAATTGGCTGCCGTCGCTGAAGGCATTGAAACCTCTCAACAACTGGCATGGTTAAAAGAATTAGGCTGTGAGTTCGGACAGGGTTACTTTCTATCTCGCCCTTTAACTTCAGAGGCCGTGGTAACACTTCTATCTCAAGGACGTAATCTGACGGTTTGACAACTTTTGTTGAATCGGTTGGCAAGCGTCGGGAGAAGGCGCGAAGGCGCGAACTCAGACCCTCGCATCTTTACCCAAAGTTACTGGTTGTGGATGAATAATGAGTAATGAGTAATGAGTAATGAGTAATGAGTAATGAGTTAAAGAATTAATGCTCAACGCTTAAAAATTGGTTGACCCTAAAGGCGTATTCAGACTAGATTTTGTAGGTTGGGCAGGGAGATAACCCAACATTAATGTTTAATTAATTATATAATTAAATATTGATGCAAATCCTTAAAAACCTGCTCCGGTGCTCCCCCTCTCGCCTGTTGGCCTATTTAGTACTTTTGTTCTGATGCAAGATATGAGGCGAAGCTCAAAATTAATTCTTAATTCTTAATTCTTCTGGCGATCGCCTATTTCTTTAAGCTACTCTTATTTTCTAAAAATTCTTTAAATACTAACAGGGTAGCTGTTTGAGCTAAATTTAAAGGTAACAGAGAGATTCCTTCTAAACTTGATTGTAGCCAGCCATCTCCCCAAAGCCATTCATGATAGCCATCTATTCCCTGACTCAAGAGAAAACACAAACAATGATCATTAGCAATTTCAACTTGATAACCAATTTTACTTATGCCCAAATTAGAAGTAAAGCTTAATCCTGGTACGAATTTTTCTGGTAATCCTTGAGAGAATTGTCCTATCAACATCCATTCTCGTAGTTTTCTGGGATGGATTAAGTATTCCCCAATTAAACTTTGAGAGGCTTCTACTTCTATACGCAAATTACTTTGTTGAAATTTACCTAACATAATTGTTATCTTCTTTTATTTGCAATTGCTGTTACTGTTTTATTATCTCATTTTTGCTTTAACTAAGGTACGGCTGAAAAAGTAAATTTCCCTAGGGAGATAGGCTCTGAGGCAAAAGTAATACGCAGGGCGCAAGTATGAGCGCCCTTACTTTGCACTTAAAAAAGACAAATCCCCAACTAGAATGTCAACAAAGCTAGTTAGGGAAATCTGATTATTTAATTTTTATCTTATTCAACAATTATTTTACCTACCATACCTGCACCTCTATGAGGTTCACAGTAGTATGGATAAGTACCAGGGGCGATGTCTTTAGGAAAAGTAGTTGAGTAACCATCTCCTGGGGAAAACAGTAAACTTTTTTGAGATAGTGACTTAGCTAAATCTGAATCCATTTTACTAGGATCGAATACAGCATTATGTGGAGCTAGTTTGTTATTTACCCATTTGACTGTGTCACCTGGTTTGATGGTAAGTGTATCAGGAACAAATTTAAGTAGTCCGTTGTCTGCTCCCATTTTAACTGTGTAGGTTTCTGCATTTGCAGGGTTAACTGAAGTGAAAAAAGTAACTAATACTAAAGCGACGGTTGAAAAAATTAAAGCTAGTTTTTTTGACATAACAATTTTGCTTTCTTGACAAATCTCTACAGTATCTAATTTTACTATAAAAGTTTGACACTGTGTCAAAGAAATAGGTAATTTTATACTCCTGTCCAGTTAAAACCAGGTTCGTAGTTGGACTTTAGTCCAAGAGATTTCTAGGTTTGATAGGGCTAAAGCCAATACTGCTTTTGTTAAGAGAAAATTATTGATTAGAGTA
>NZ_JALKVM010000284.1:0-1592 GCF_057440575.1 Johannesbaptistia floridana | reverse complement strand
GCGAAGATACTTGTTGGGTAGCCAACCGGGACAATAGCTCGATGCCAGACTACCTCTATCCAAAAAAGACTCCTCACTCAGGGGTCTTTTTTTTTCCTCTTTTCTCTATAGATATAGCAATGACCAAATAGATGTTTACAGTTATCATGAAAAGCCCCCCGAGTTTGCGCTATCCTTTATAAACATCTTTCTTAACATAAAACTTGACAAAAACCGCTACTTGTGGGTTTGTGCTTTTTTAGATTTTGTCTAAGAAATTAATGTATAGTAATATACATTTTATCCACAACTTAAGTAATTTTACTCGACAAAATCTCGCGCCTTCTACAAGGGATCGCCTTTTGGTAAAATAATTAGATAACAAAATCAAAAAAAATAGTACTAATGGAAAATCCACAATCAAGCAATTCTGTTGACCCACAAATACAAAATTGGCAGAACTTTTGTCAACATCATGCCATAGGCGATTGGTATGGAACTTGGTGTAAATATTCTTCTGAAGGAGAATTAACTGAATCTTACCAGGGAATTAGAAGTTTACGAACTAGTGAAGATGGTAGTCTAATCTTTCATAAAAACGATTATATTTACCAAGATGGGAGAACTGAATCTAAAAGCTTTGGACCTTATCAAAAACCCTTTACTAGATCCTTATTTTTAGATAATAGCTTTTCCTGGGGGTCAAATAAGATGGAACCAGGAACAAACTTCGGCTTTGAAACAGGGTTTAGATACCAAGATAGAAGAATCAGTGCCGCAGTTGTTTACAACGGAGAAGGAAATATAGATAGAATTGTAACAATTACTGAACATCTAGGCTCGTTTACAGAACAATCTTCTAGGGAAGATATTAATCAATTTCAAAAAGATTGGCAAGGAACCAGCAAAAGTATAACTGAAGACTATATAGTATCATCGCCTCAAACAATTTCCCGAAATGGAGTAGAAAATGTGCCTTTTGAACATCTCGATTTACATTTAACTGATAGGATTAGGGTAATACTACCAAAAAGTTTAGAAAATAAAACATATTTTTATCTGGGGGCTAAATACAGTTGAAAAATATTTACTCATTACTGCTAAAACTTGCTCATTTGATTAGCTAAATAGTCATAATGGGTAAGTTTTAGTTGGTTGACAATTAGGGACAAAGGGATAATTGAGAGATAATTACTGTGTTTTCCCCTTGATTATAAGTCGTTTAGTGCGCTAAAAGAGAAAATATAGACCAACTATTGTTTAGCAATGATATAACCCACTTTTCGCACGTCAAATAGTATGATGAAGAGGAGTCAGGAGTCAGAATTCAGGAGTCAGTATATTTTGTTTATATTACACAAAAAATTCCTAGGTTTTTTTGAGTAGAAGTACTCAGATTTTTTTAAGTACTTTTGTATTTTTAAATAACTTAAAATATTCTTAAAGCTTACTAAGTATTAATTACTAACTCCTGACTCCTGGCTCCTGGCTCCTGACTCCTTTTTTCCAGGTTACAATTAGAAGTGCGTATGGGTCTGATATAATATTAATACTTAAATGGTTGTTGATGATGGTGAAAAAAAAATCTAATACCCTAAGTTATGTCAAAGCAT
>NZ_JALKVM010000283.1:0-9393 GCF_057440575.1 Johannesbaptistia floridana | reverse complement strand
TACTGTAGGGTGCGTTAACGAAGTGTAACGCACCGTTACTATCCAGCATCTCAAGTAAATTTATTAAATTACCTTTTTCTCCTAACTTAATTTGGTGCGTTACGCGCTTTAGGCGCTAACGCACCCTACAGTTACTGTAGGGTGCGTTAACGAAGTGTAACGCACCGTTACTATCCAGCATCTCAAGCAAATTTTTTAAATTACCTTTTACTCATTACTCATTACTAATTACTCATTACTCATTATCCAACCCCAAGGATATAATATAAATAATCCATACTCAATTCATTCTATCTAAGGAGAGATTAATGCCTACTGAAAATTTAGAAGCCAAAAAAATCAAAGCCTTTTTAACTATTATTGAAGACAAACAACAACCTATCAGCGAAGAAGCTAGAGACAAACTCTCACAGTTAGATGAAACTCTGAAACAATTATCTTTTTCTCCTGAAGATGACTTACAAAGAAAACAAGAAATAGTCGTAGACACAATTTTTGCCTGGATTAAACAACACGAATACAAGAAAATTAGAGATAGAATTAGAGAGCAAATTAAATCTACTCAAAGACCTAATATAGAGGAGGTGGCGCCAGAAACTACCGATGAAGAGACAATTACTCCTACTTGTGCCGTATCCCAAACTATCATTAACATCACACTAATTGAAAACGAATCATTACTTCAGGGTAATTTATCTTCAGAAAATAGTCAATCTCTAACTAGTAATAATGAATCAAAGTGATACCTACGTATATGCACCCCATTTGTATTTGATTGCCTTTAATCTAATTAAGGGGCAAGATATTAATTTTCAAACTAAAGTTTATGAAGATAATAACTGGATAACTAAACAGTATCGAGAAATCATCCCTAACTTTCCTCGATTTCAAACTAAGTTTGACAATAATTTTAAAATAAGAAAAGATAAACCCAATGAACTTTTATTTAGTTTACTAGAAAAAAAACCCAGATTATATTTAAAGACTGAATCAGAAGCAGAAAATCAGATTATAGAGCAACTTATCATTTCTCCTAAACAAATAAAAGATTCTCATAGCTTACAATTAGTTGTTTTAAAAAAGCAACAATCAACTAAGGATAGTATAAAAATAGAGCAGTTAAAAGAATTTAACCCTAATAATTGTTTAGATATCAATACATATTTGGGAAAAACCTTACTATTTCACTGTTTTATTAAACCCCAACAACTTCAAAATATAGATAAAATCGCTCAAAATTGTTTAAAGACAATATTACCCGAAAAACAATTACCTTTGTTTAGTAAACAATATCAGCTTTTTGGCGCCACTGCTTTAGTTTACGGAAATTTTAAAACTAATCAAACAGAATCTTATACCCAAGTAATCTTATTATTTTTTACAGCAGAAATAAATTCAGAAAAATTTGTTAAAGCTTATCTTAATCCTGATTTTGACTATCTTTTCCTGCATTTTCATAAAATAGTAACAGCATATTTTTATGGCAAACAAGCCTATAATGATTTAGATAAGGAAATAGATAGTATAGGTAAACTTCTCGGAGATTTAAAAACTAAATATGGTAAAGACAGACATAGCAAAGAATACTCAGAAATAGATATAGAATTAGACGATCTGAAATTTCAATTAGAAAGTTTACTAAAAATTAATTTAGAATATTCTCAGAGTATGCGGCGCTTGGAATATCATCTCAATAATCTAGAAGTCAACCTGACTAACTATAAAATTAACTTAGAAAATTTACAGGTAAATATAGAAGATAACCTAGAATATTTTCAATATATCCAAGATAAACATTTACCCCTATTACAACAAGAATTAGCAGTAAAACTAAAATATATCTATCAGGGTTTAACTCTCACTCAAGAAGCAGTATCCATCATTCGTGGTTTAATAGAAATAGATCAAGCTAAAAGCGATCGCTATGCCATCGCACAAAAAGAAAAGAGCGATCGCCGTTTACAAATCACTCTCACTGCTTTAGGTATAGGTATAGGAGTAGGTGGTATTATTGCTTCTAGTTCAGGACAATTAACCCAGGATAACCCCATATATCTACCTTGGCAACCTCAAGCAGATTTAACTCATTTACACCCCTTCGCCATCATTGTGATTATTAGCGTCGTGGTAGGTATCTCCAGTGGATTAATTACCAAATTCATTCTCGGATTCCTCCTCAACTCTAAATAAGGCTTGCTGAATAAATTTAAAACAATCAATTGTGAAAATTACTCCATTTCAATTGTAGGGGCGCAAGGCTTGCGCCCTCATCTTCTGCTTGCTCCCTCAATACTGCTTTTGTTAAGAGAAAATTATTGATTAGAGTAAGGTTGAAAGGAGATTAGGTACAAAGCCAAAAACCCCTCTCCCTGCTCCCTGCTCCCTGCTCCCTGCTTTCTCAGAAGGAATATGTTTGATTCTTATCCGAGCAGTATTGCTTGCCCCCTCATCTTCGGCTTGCCATCAGGATTTAACTCTCACTCAACAAGCAATATCCGTCATTTGTGGTTTAATAGAAATAGATCAAGCTAAAAGCGATCGCTATGCCATCGCACAAAAAGAAAAGAGCGATCGCCGTTGACAAATCACTCTCAATTTAATCTTAATGAAAACTGATACCTTATTCTATCAAATTTTCCTAAACTTTCCCGCTACTTTTTTTGAATTGTTGGGATTACCGCCTACAGAAACAGAAAACTATCAATTTACCTCAAGAGAAGTAAAACAACTATCTTTTAGATTAGATGGCTTATTTTATCCCCATATTTCCTCTCCACAAAAGCCATTTTATTTAGTGGAGGTACAATTTCAACCAGATTCAGACTTATACTACCGTATTTTTGCCGAATTATGTTTATTTCTGCGGCAATATAAACCTAGTTCACCTTGGGCGCTGGTGGTTATTTATCCTAGTCGTAGTATCGAAAAAAAGGTGAGAAGGCAATTTGATGATTTTCTTGCCCTAAATCGCGTCACAATTATTTATCTAGATGAATTAGAAGCTGATTCTCAATCCTTGGGAATACAACTATTGCGAATTATCTTAGCGAAGGAGGAATTAGTAGTTAATCAAGCTCAGTCATTAGTTAATCAGGCTAGGATAGAATTAACAGAAGAAACAGTACAAAAGAATTTTATTGATTTAGTCGAACAGATATTAGTTTATAAATTACCCAGTAAAACTAGAGAGGAAATAGAAGCAATGTTTGGACTAGAAGATTTGAAAAAAACTCGATTTTATCAAGATGTTAAAGCTGAGGGCATTGCTGAAGGCATTACTCAAGGCATTACTCAAGGCATTACTCAAGGCATCGCTGAAGGAGAGTCAAGAGGGAGAACACAAGAAGCTCTTAATCTCGTTTTACGCCAACTTAAACGCAAATTTCCCCAAATTTCTCCTGAAATTGAAGCTAAAATTAGACAGTTATCTCTTGAACAACTGGAAAATTTAGGGGAAGCTTTACTAGATTTTCAGAGGGAAGAAGACTTAGTTAATTGGCTAAATTGAACTTGGTCCTGAATTTAAAATCCAGGAAAAGAATGACTTGAAAGTTAGTTTAAAAAACCTGAAAAGGTGACACCTAAAACCTCACCCCTGTCTTCAGTTTAACCTTGTTGCCACCCCGTCAACTTAAAAACACTATATTGTATTTAGGATTAATTTATTTTACTATAGTATTGCTATTGTAAATGTTATTTTAGTTGATGAAACAGAATTCTTCTCAAGACTCTAAATCTCTAGCAATTGCCTCGGGACATATTTTACAACAAACTCCTCAGCAGTTGTGGAGATTACCAGAGATTCTTGAACAGGCAGCAACAAAAAACTCTGAACAACAGTTAATTTATATTAATTGCTACAATCAAGTTACTTATCAGACTTATCAGCAATTACTATTTTCTAGCCAATGCTGCTTAAAAGGTTTAAGAAAGAAAAATCTACAACCAGGCGATCGCCTTTTAATCCTGTTAGAATCAGAATTAGAAATACTTACCGCTTTTTGGGGATGTATACTAGGGGGTTATCTACCGATTATTTTAGAAACTCCTGGAGTCAATGAAGATAATCATCGCTGTCAAGAATTAGTTAAACATTTACATCAAACTGTCACAGAATCCCTAATTATAACGTCTCATCAACGGAGAGATTTACACACAGCAATTACCAATAACCACCCAACTAAGCCAAAGTTTGCCTATATAGAAGAGTTATTGACTTATTCAGCAGACAACTCCTATTACTTAGGAGATGCCAAGACAACGGCGATGCTGCAATTAACATCTGGGAGTACTAATAAACCTAAATGTATTCAGCTTACTCATCATAACTTAGTTAGGCGCATAATCGGTGCTAATCAACTCAATCAACACCATCAGGGGATTATTCTCAACTGGTTACCCTTTGACCATATTGGCAGTCTAGCAGATTGGCATCTACGGGGGATGATACTCGGTTGTCAAAGCATATATGTCAATAAAGCCTATATTTTACAAGATATCTTCCACTGGTTAGACTTGATTAATCAGTATCGAGTTACCCAAACTTGGGCGCCTAATTTCGCCTATGCTTTACTTAAGCATCAGTTAGAAAGCAATTCCCTTGAGAAAAAAACCTGGGATTTATCCTGTGTAGAGTATATGCTTAACGCGGGAGAAATGATTAACTATGAACTAATACCCTCTTTAGCTACACTTCTGGGTAAATATCAGTTAAAACCCCAAGTCTTGTATACAGGTTTTGGTATGGCAGAATTTGGTTCTGGGATTACCTATACTAATAATTGTTATTCCTCTCAACAGGGTTTTGTGAATTTAGGAAAACCAATACCAGGAATTACACTGCGTATAGTAAACGAAGAACAAGAAATTCTCCCCTTCAATCAAACAGGTTATTTACAAGTAAAAGGAGATTGTGTTTTTTGTGGCTATTATAATCATCCAGAAGCCAATCAACAAGCCTTTACAAAAGATGGCTGGTTTCATACTCAAGACATAGGATTAATTGACCAGGGTAATCTCATCTTAACTGGGAGAAGTTCTAGTGTGATGATTATTAATGGAGATAATTACTATAGCCACGAAATAGAAGCAGTAGTAGAAACCATTGTTGGGGTGGCTGTATCCTATACCGCAGCTTGTGGAATCAAAGAGAAGAATAGTTATAGTGAGAAGCTGGCAATTTTTTTTAGTTGTGAATCAGAAACAATCGAATCAACAGCATTACTAAAACTGATTAAAGCTATCAAAACAGCAGTAAGGACAAAATTTAGTCTCAACTGTGATTACATTTTGCCTTTAGCTAAAACAGAGATTCCTAAAACTAGTATTGGTAAAATCAAACGTCAGCAATTAGTTAAAAATCTCCAGGCGGGAGTATACTCAGCTATAGAGAAACAAGTAAAACAACTGTTTCCTAATCCTCAAAACTTGAGTAAATTAGAACTCCAACAGGCATTAATTCACATCTGGCAAGATACTCTATCTACAGCTAACATCAGTATCAAAGCTAATTTTTTTGAATTAGGGGGGTCATCCTTACTACTACTGCAAATTCAACAACAAATGCAGGAGAAATTGGGTATCAACCTAGGTATCGCTGAGTTGTTTCGTTATCCTACCATTGAATCCCTAGTAACTTATCTCAAACAACCAGAAAAAAATCCTCAAACTATAACCTCTATAACTAGGCAACCAGATGAAGCAATAGCTGTTATTGGTATCTCCTGTAGATTTCCTGGCGCCGATGATTTAGATACTTTTTGGCAAAATCTCTGTGATGGGGTAGAATCTATTACCCATTTTACTGATGAAGAATTATTAGCTGTGGGAGTTAATCCTCAATTAATTAATAACCCTAATTACGTCAAAGCCAGACCTATACTATCAGATATAGCGGGTTTTGATGCCCAGTTTTTTGGTTATACCCCAAAAGAAGCTGCATTATTAGACCCCCAGCAGCGACTATTATTAGAATGCGCTTGGTCAAGTCTAGAATCGGCGGGATATAATCCTCATAACTATTCGGGAGTTATTGGATTGTACGCCGCCTGCGCCATGAATACTTATTTAATTAATCAAATATCTCCTCAACAACAAGATATTTTTACCCTTGATTCTCCTGAAGGATTTTCCCTGATGGTAGCTAATGATAAGGACTATATAACCACACGTATATCCCATAAACTTAATTTAACTGGTCCTAGTGTAAATGTGCAAACAGCTTGTTCTTCTTCTTTGACTGCTGTTCATTTAGCCATGGAGAGTCTATATAGTGGTAAGTGTGATTTAGTTCTCGCCGGAGGTGTATCTATACAGGCGCCACAAACAGTAGGCTATCTCTATCAAGAAGGGATGATTGTCTCTCCAGATGGCCATTGCCGCGCCTTCGATGCTAACTCTCAGGGAACTATTTTTGGTAATGGTGTGGGAATGGTGGTGTTAAAACCCCTAAGTAAAGCTATCGCTGATAAAGATCATATATATGCTGTGATTAAGGGGTCCGGTATTAGTAATGATGGGGGAAACAAAGTGAGTTTTTTGGCGCCAAATGGTGAAGGACAAAGTCGCGCTATTCGTGATGCGATCGCCAACGCCGGAATCAATCCCTCAAGTATTACTTATGTAGAAACTCATGGCACGGGAACGCATCTGGGAGACCCTATTGAAGTGGCCGCATTAACCCAAGCCTTTCGTCAAAGTACACAAAAAAATCATTTTTGTATTCTCGGTTCAGTAAAAACTAATATTGGACATTTACAAATCGCCTCAGGAATTGCTGGACTAATTAAAACAGTACTTTGTCTCTACTATAAAAAAATTCCTCCTCATCTACACTTTGTCAAACCTAATCCTCAAATTAACTGGCAAGATAGCCCATTTTATATCAATACTCAACTACAATCCTGGCCAAGTCAATCTACACCTCGACGCGCGGGAGTTAACTCCTTAGGAATTGGTGGCACTAATGTACACCTAATTTTAGAAGAATATCAGGAAAATACAGAGAAAAAAGCACCCTTAGACCGTCCTTTACATATATTTACTATTTCAGCCCAAAATCAAGCAGCTTTGCAGCAGTTAGCCGCTAAATATCAACAATTTTTTCAACAAAACCCTCAAGTTAATCTCGGTGATGTTTGTTACACGGTAAACCAAGGAAGGGTTAATTTAGCTTATAGATGCGCTTTAGTAACTGATTCTGTTGGGAAATTAACTAATCAACTGAGTTATTTATCTCCCTGTCAAGTACAAGAAAATTTTACAGAAATTACCTTTTTGTTTCCAGGAGAAAATCAACAAAAATTTAGTTCAATTAAAGAAATATATACAACTCAACCAACTTTTAAACAAAATTTTGACTATTGTGCCAAAATTGCCGCTAAATATACTCATAATTCCTTAGCAGATTTTATCTATGACCAAAATGATACTCAAGTATCTGATTTATCATCACAATTAACCCTATTGGCAGTAGAATACTCTCTCTATAAATTATGGGAAAGTTGGGGAATTAAACCTAATGCAGTTATGGGGTATGGGATTGGAGAATATCTCGCCGCCTCCGTGGCAGAGGTATTTACTATAGAAACCGCGATGCAACTGGTGATGTTGAGACATCAATTAAGGCAACAGATACCACATACAGGGAAAAAGATTCAAGTAAAAGCTAGTTTGGCAGAAATTGAGAGTATAATTAGAGAAAATAAATTAATGGTGGCGATCGCTTCTATCAATAGTCCTCAAGATTTAGTTTTAACTGGGGAAGTTCAAGCTATCAAAGCAATAGAAAGACTACTAGAAACTCAAAACATCTCAACACTAGAAATTGAGGAAGAATCTAGAGACTATTGTGAAGAATTTGCCGCCAATCTAGAGGATATACATTTACAGCCACCTCAACTGAAGATTATTTCCCCAGTCACAGGCAAACCAGTAACCACAGAAATCACTACCCCTGAATATTGGTGTCAAACTATCCCATATCACACAGTCATCAACACTCTTGCTGCTTCCCAAGAAGGTAATTTAGTGATTGAATGTGGACTTGATGCCACCCTCAGTAATTATAGTCAAACCCTAGAGAATAATCATAATCATAATTTATGCTTTCTCCCGAGTTTAACTCCTCACACATCGAATTGGAGACAATTACTAGAGACTCTAAGTCAACTCTATTACCAAGCTATCCCCATTAATTGGCAAGGTTTTGAACAAGATTATACACGTCAAAAACTGCCACTACCTACCTATCCTTGGCAACACCAAAGGTATTGGCTTGATAAACCTCAACCAGTCATTAAACCGCAATTATCAATAACTGAAAATATACATCCTCTTCTCGGGGAAAGAATTAATAGTCCTCTAGTTATCTTTAACTCTACTTCTGATGTAGAATTAAAAAAAATATCTCTAGAACATCAAATTAATCAACAAACAATTATTCCAGGCGCTGTATATTTAGAAATATTTATAGCTGCTTGTTTAGAGTTATTTAAATCTTTACCTATTACCCTAGAAAATATTACTCTCAATCAGGCTATAAGTTTAAATACTCAAGATGAACTTACTTTACAAACAATCATTGATCATAATTTAGTACGGATTTATAGCCTAAAAGCAAGAAATAAAGATTGGCAATTAAATAGTCAAGCAAATATCAACTTATCTGAAAGTATTTCTCTAGAATCTAACTTTCCAATCATTAAAAGTAAATTTAAACAATCTGTAAATATTCACAAATTCTATCATGACTGTGACCAGAGAGGCTTAAAATACGGTCAAAACTATCAAAACATTCAGGAGTTATGGCTAGAAGCAGATACAGCCTTAGCTAAAATCAATGTCAAGACAACAGAAAAATATCATTTCTATCCACCAATATTAGATGCTTGTTTACAGGCGACTTTAGCTACCTTCCCCTTAGAAACGAGTAATTATACTTATGTACCCCTAGCTGTAGAAAAATTTACTCTTTATCAAAGAATAACTTCTTCAACATCAATATTGTGGAGTTATATTCAGCTTAGAAAGACTAATTCTCTAGACAAATTAACCGCCGATGTTACCATTTACAATCAATCAGGTAATTTAGTTGCCCTGATTATGGGCTTAGTATCCCAGAAATTACCAAAGGTATCAACCACAGCCACCTTACCAGAACTATATCAGATAGAATGGTCAAATGAATTCGGAAGTCGGAAGTCGGAAGTCGGAAATATTTATATCTCTAGTCAGGGAGTAGAAATAAATAATCAAAGTGAGACACCTTCAGATGAATTGGGAAATATTCATATCTCTAGTCAGGGAGTAGAAATAAATAATCAAAGTGAGACACCTTTAGATGAATTGGGAAATATTTATACCTCTAGTCAGGGAGTAGAAATAAATAATCAA
>NZ_JALKVM010000282.1:0-9473 GCF_057440575.1 Johannesbaptistia floridana | reverse complement strand
CTGGGGATGGGCGCAAGCCGGGGAATGGGCGCAAGCCTGGGGATGGGCGCAAGCCGGGGAATGGGCGCAAGCCTGGGGATGGGCGCAAGCCGGGGAATGGGCGCAAGCCTGGGGATGGGCGCAAGCCGGGGTATGGGCGCAAGCCTTGCGCCCCTACTACAACTTTTTTTAACAATCTTCATTCGCGCATTCTTCATTCTAAATCTTGTCCGGCGCCATACTTCCAGGCATCTAACTGACGATGGTAATAATATTGTTGCTTTTTACCGAGGTAGGTAGCCACAGGTGCTAAACTTTTACCCAGAGGATAAAAGGCCGTGTATAAAGCTAAATTGAGATAGTGTTGACTCCAGTTAAGGAGAGTGGGTATACCGACTTGGGGAATAATGGGTAAAACTAAACTGGGATTAACTCGGGGTAAAGTTTTAGATAAAGGCCCAAATTGGATCACATCCTGTAAAAATGGTTTCATCACATCTTCTCCCAGGTTATCCATGGCTTGAAAAACTCCACCCAGAAGTTGATTAATTTGCTGTTTGGATATTTCTTGTTCTACTCCCACACTCATGGTACGTTGGAAAAGCCAAGTTACGCCAATATTAGGCTGATAAGGCTGTAACCAAGCTAAATCTTGCTTATCTAAGGCATCAACGTCTAAGGCTTCATTAATGCCATTACTAAGGCGTTTAAGATGTCTAATCATGGCGCCAAAGCCACCAAAACTGACGGGGGATTGTCCGCCGCTACTATCTCCCACAGCTAAAATGCGATTCCAAGAACTTTTGAGAGGACTATTTTGATAAGAAGGAAAAAAGCCAGAAAGAAAACGCAAAAATTTTAACTGGGATAAATCTACTTGTTGATAGGATGGTAATAGTTTCAGATATTCTTCCATGAGAAATTCTAAACTAAAGCGCTGGGGATGAGCATCTAAATAGGTAAATAAATAAGTAGTACGTCCATCTCTAGCGGGAAAAGCTTCCCAAAAGTATTGACATTGATGCTGAATTGGTGTGGTTGAGACAATCAAATCTCCAGTTTTATTTTCAGGATAACCAGTGGCACAACTACCTACCACAAGGCAAACTCCCTGGGGTTTTTCTCCCTGTCTCGCCTGCATAGTAATGGGGGAAAAATGCCCCATAGCATCAATTAGTAACCTGGTTTTGAGAGTATGTTCTCCCGCCACTACCGCCACTCCATCTTGATAAACTGTAGCGCTGGAATAGGGGGTATTTTCTAGTAATGTTCCCCCTAACTGTAGAAATTTTTTCTTGAGAGTGTCTAGAAGAAATACAGGATCTACACCAATGTTGAGAACATCTTCTACCCAAACTTCTTGACAGGAGTAGAAACTAATCCGCGCTGGATTATATTCCGTGGCGATCGCCTGTTCTAGTTGTGCCTCGGTTAGTAAATTCAACTCTGTCAACACTGCTAATTCTTGGCGGGAGATATTCCATTCCTGGATTCTGCCTTTGAGTATTCCCCTTTCGATTACCAATACACGCTTTCCCAAGGCTTGTAAAGCTGGGGCTAGTAAAATCCCCAAAGTGCCCCCACTAATTACAATATCCCAGTCTAATTCTCCTAATTTTTCCTGTTTCTCTTTTATAGTTTCTGGAGAGGGTATATTACCTTCTTTTAGCTGTGTCCATTTTTGATCAATTTTTCGGAGTAAGGCTAGATCATCTCCTGGTGTCATAGATAGGATGGTGTCAACTAAACTCATAAATCATTTTTTGCTTAACTTTTCTTAACAGTTTAACAACTGCTGAGGTGTGGGCTAAAGTTTACTTCTTACTTCTTACTCACGACAAAAAAGCCTGACCCTCTAAAACTAAAAACATTGAGTTAGATGGTTCAAAAAAACAACCTCTCAAGTAGGGAAGGATTTTTGGAGAAACTGTTGCTACTGGGGATATAATTAACTCAGGTAAAATTTTGATCATTCCATTTATTTTTTCTACCCCTAGTCCCAGGGATTTTTTCCCCATACTAATAATGATTACGTTGCAGGTTTGCTTCTCTAAATTTAGTGGAGTTAGATTGAACTTCGCCGCTAAATCTATTAGCCATACTGCTTTACTCCGTTGATTTAGCAATCCCAGTACATAAGGTTCCATATTAGGAATAGGAGTTATTTTTTCTATTTCTGTAACTATAACTTCCTGAATTTGATTCATAGGTAAAATCGCCTTAGTTAAAGAGTCTATTTGTAGATTTAAGTAAGATTCTTTTTCTTTTTGAGAAGGTAGAGAAGTTTCTGAACTCATCACTCATTATTATTGCTTAATATATATACTTCTTGACCATTTCCTGCAAAGTCTTTTCCTCAAAAGGCTTAGTTAAATAGTCTGTAGCGCCATTGAGTCTAGCTTTAGCACGATCTACTAAAGTATTTCTTCCTGTGACCATAATTACTGGAATTCCTTTGAGTTGAGAATGATTGCGAATAAACTTACAAATGCTATAACCATCTAAATCAGGCATTCCTACATCTAAGAGAATTAAATCCGGTTTTAAACTAATTATTTCACTTAAGGCTTTTGGTGACTCACTAATTGTATAAATTTTAGCATTAATATCTTTGAGATAATATTTAATTGTTTCCAGCATTGAAGAACTATCATCAAGACAAAATATTTTCTTAGATTTAACAGAAGATAGAGATTCATTACCGGTGATCAAGTTTGGTAATTGGTCAAAAGGATGACTAGATTTAGTTAATTTAACTAACCCTCGATTCACCAAAGGATAAATACGCTTAGCAATAGTTAAGTCATCTTGGCATAATCTAGAGCCTAATTGCTTAAAATTATATCCTACTAAAATTTTTCCATACTTTTCCCGTGTTTTGGTTGTTAAGTCGTGATATTGATCATTTTGAGGTAATAAATATGGTGATTGATATGGTGATTCAATTTCAGGGCTGAGCGATCGCCAAGTTGACACTCTTTCTGAGACTTTTTTAACTAATTCACCAGTATGAAAACGAATAATTTCCTTAGATTCTGAAACATAATCAGTAAAGGTACAACTAGCTTGATTTAACATCAGCAGAGACTCTAATGACTCTTGAATTAGGCGAAAAGTTAAGCTATAAATTTCTTGAGATTTTAAAACCTTCTGTTTACTTAACCAAACTAAAGCTTTATATTCTGGATTATATTGGCGATTATCGATATTTTTTTGGACTAGTGAAGTTATCTTGTCTATATTACTCCTAGTTAGGTTAAGATTCTGCTTAGAAAAAAAATTCAGATGTCTAGCAAATTTTTCATCTGGTATTAATCCTGGAGTTGCGTAAATAATTGTTCCTTGTAAAAGATATATAGACCACCTTACAGATTGCCAGTAAAAATTCAAAATTCCTGTTGATTTATTCAAGGCATATTCTTGAATTGCTGTAGTAATAGATACATTTTCCTTCATAGTTCGGAGCTTTCATTATGCCATATTATAAATGTGCTGTGATTCGGATAATATTACTCAACTTAGTTATAATGGAATTATATCAAGATTTCAAATAAAATTAGTAAGCTGTGGAGTGCATCTAGATTGAACTATGATTTAGAAGAAAACTGGCTGTATCGGGTTTACGGTGTAAACTCAATACAGCCATTATACGGCTAAAAAGTAAATTGTTGTAACTTATGAAAACGATAGGGACCTAAGATAGCACCCCAAATAGCTTTTTTAGTTTGAGGATCAATACCTTTATCATAAGTTTGCAACTGTTTTTCCTCAACTTCAAATCCTAGAGAAACTTGGTAAGTTACAGATTGATACTCAAAACTACAAATTTGACCAGCTTGAGGCATAGCCCGAAAACGATAACGAGTAGAATCAAGAGAATCAGAGGTAACAAACAAAGTACAATTAGGTAAAAAAATTAAGTCATCACTAGTCAATTTTTGCAATAATTCTGGTTGGGTACCACCACCGCAAAATTTGGTGATATCTTTAAAAGCATAATGCTCTACACACAAATGAGGATTAGCTCTCAATCGTAACAAGCGAGGACGATAGGGTTGTGATAAATTAACAATATTAGCTTGTTCAGCGAAAAGGGCATAACTATCAGTCCAAAGATGTTTAACAGGTCGCAACCATAGGCGCAAATGTACATACCAGGCAGGTTGAGCGAGGGATTGGGAGCGATTATCGAACTCTCCCGCTAAATAATTAGCTAAGGTAGTTAAAGTGAAAGATAAATTCATAACTCTTGGCAAATTGACCATAAAGGTAGACAATAGAGAATAAAGTTATTATTTAGATTAAGTCTAATTTGTTTGTGGAAAAAGTTCGCACTGTTTCAGATACTAAAAGAGATTTCTATTCTCTGCATCAGCGTCCTATCAATTCTATCTATCGGCGAGTTGTAGAAGAATTAATAGTAGAATTACACCTACTGTCTGTTAATCAGAATTTTAAACCAGACCCCTTTTATTACTTGGGTGTTGTGAGCTCTTTTGAGCGTTTCATGCAAGGCTACCGTCCTGAAGCAGACAAAGCTTCAATTTTTGAGGCTTTGTGTAAATCAGTAGGAGGTGATGCACAGCAATATCATCATCAAGCCGAGATAGCTTTAGATTTAGCTCAAAGCTTAAATAGTGTTGATGACTTACTAGCATGGTTCAAATCACCAACACCTACGGAAAATCAACAGGTTTTAGCTGATTCATTAAAAGCAATTATTGATAACAACCAATTTAAATATAATCGTCTATTCGCCGTCGGTTTATACACTATGATTGGAGAAATTCAGGTAGAACCCTTGCAAAACCAAGAAAGTCGCCAGAAAATTATCGATGAATTAGCTTCTATATTTCCGGTATCAGCAGAAAAAATACAAAAAGATTTTGATTTGTACCAGTCTAATTTAGAAAAAATGCGTCAGATGCTTTTAGTAGTTGAAGACGCTTTAGAAGCGGAGCGCAAAAAACGTGAAAAAAAATCATTGGAGTTAGCACAAAACAAAGATGAATCAGCTTCTGAATCACAATCAACCTAAATACCAGAATCAGAATCATAAATCATCAACTATTAACCATCAATTAAGAAATCGGCTTTTCTCAACAGAAAATAGAGGGATAAACTACGTTTGACGGGTAATTACTGGGATTTTTGAGTATTAGATGATTAGACAAAGTAGATAAATTCTAAAATGATTAAAGCAGTAATTTTTGATATGGATGGCCTATTGATTGATTCTGAGCCTTTTTGGCAACAGGCAGAAATTGAGATGTTCAAACAAGTCAATATCCCTCTTAACCATAAACTCTGTAGACAAACAACAGGTTTAAGAATCGACGAAGTAGTTAATTATTGGTATAACAAGTTTCCTTGGAAAACTCTACCAAAATCTAAACTAGTTGAAGATATTACCACTAGAGTTATTGAGTTGATATCTGAACAAGGAGAAGCGAAACCAGGAGTTTATGAAATAATTGAATTTTTTAAAACTAAGAATCTAAAAATTGCTTTAGCATCTTCTTCTAGTTACCCCATCATTGAAGTAGTACTTAAAAAATTGGGTATTAGAACAATTTTTACCAAAATTTATTCTGCTAGTGAAGAACCCTACGGTAAACCTCATCCAGGTGTTTATTTAACTACTGCCCAAAGTTTAGAAGTTGTACCCCAAGATTGTCTAGTTTTAGAAGATTCTTTGAATGGAGTTATTGCCGCTAAAGCAGCTCAAATGAAATGTGTCGCTGTTCCCGAATTATTTCCAGATTATAATCCTAAATATATTATTGCTGATTTAGTGATTAAGTCCTTATCAGAAATCGAGGGAAATATCTGGCAAAGATTAAATCAAATATAAATCAAAGGTCATTCTTTCCCTGGATTTAAAATCCGGGGAACGAGTGACCAGAGTAATTTCATAACCAGATGGGAGTATTACTTGTTAGGCTGAGGAGTCATCCGTAGATATGGCTTAACCTCTTGATAACCTTTAGGGAATTTTTCTTTAAGCACTTCAGGATCTTTTAAAGAAGGTACAATTACACAATCATCTCCATCTTGCCAATTAGCAGGAGTAGCAACTTGATGATTATCAGTTAACTGTAAAGAATCAATAACTCTTAAGATTTCAGCAAAGTTACGTCCTGTACTAGCAGGATAGGTAATAGTTAAGCGTAGTTTTTTGTTAGGATCAATGATAAATACAGAACGTACAGTGAGAGTATTATCAGCCCGGGGATGAATCATACCATAGAGATTAGAAACTTTACGGTCTGAATCAGCTAAAATAGGATAATTGAGAGTAGCATTTTGAGTTTCTTCAATGTCCTTAGTCCATCCTAAATGAGATTCTACGTCATCCACACTCAAAGCTATAACTTTTACATTGCGTTGATCAAACTCTGACTTTAAATTAGCTACAGTTCCTAATTCTGTTGTGCAAACAGGAGTATAATCAGCAGGATGGGAAAATAAGACTACCCAACTATCTCCTATCCAATCATGGAAAGAAATTTCTCCTTGGGTAGAAGCCTGTGTAAAATCTGGAACTATATCACCGAGTTGAAGAGACATATAAATAACTCCTAGTGTGTAAATAATTGGCAAAGTTTTTGTATCTTGATAAAACCCAACTAATTTCTAAAACTTATGGGTTGGTTTTACTCATGTTAAAAACTACTAAGCTGAGTAAAAGTACTTAGTATAGACCTAGTTGATTTAAGGCTAACTAGTGAAAGATATTAAGTTGGATTGAGTAGATTGACAGCAAAAGTTCAACATGACATCTCCAAATATATCATAAATAAGAACAGAAAAAAGAGATAAAATATGTAAAACGTAACTGTACGGTATTTTGATATTATTTTAATAGTTAATAGTGCATTTAAATTCAGGAGACTTGAGGTTAATGAAAAAAATAGTATTAACTTTATTAGGGATAGTGATGTGTTGGGGTTGTTTAGGATATGGGGTAGAATCCCAGTTAGAATCAACAGGGAGTTGGTGGGATAACTCAGTGTTAGCGGCAGAAGTTAAAAATCCCAATCTAAACCCGGCTGATAAAGTATTGGGAACAGAATATGGGCAAAAAATAGATTTAAATAACGCTAATGTGCGTCTATTTAGGCAATATAGAGGTTATTACCCAACTCTAGCCGCTAAAATTGTGAATAATGCCCCATATCAAAAAGTAGAAGACGTACTAGAAATACCAAATCTATCAGAACGTCAGAAAAAATTGTTGCAAGAACATTTAGATGATTTTGCAGTAACACCTAAGGCAGATGTGTTCAACGAAGGGGGAGATCGCTATAATCCCGGCATCTACTAAGATAATCTAGTTTTCGTTCCCTGGATGGAAAATCTAGGGCGCGGAAATAACCTCATCGGCGGCGTGATTAGTTAACAAAGCTAACTCAAATAAACTGATTTGGGTAGGCAAAACCAAAAAAAAATGAAGAAGATTAACCATAAATATGATGTGGTAGTAATCGGCTCAGGGGCTGCTGGTTTATACGCAGCCCTTTGTTTACCAAAAGGGCTAAAGATAGCGCTGATTACTAAAAATACTCTAAAAACAGGCGCAAGCGATTGGGCACAGGGAGGCATAGCAGCAGCAATAGCTCCCACAGACTCGCCAAAATTACACAGGGAAGATACCTTACAAGCAGGAGTGGGTTTATGCGATCGCACATCAGTAGAATTTCTGGTAAATAAGGCGGCAGAGGCGATCGCCAATTTAGTAGAATTAGGGGTAGCCTTTGACCGCAAAGGGGAAAATTTAGCTCTAACCTTAGAAGCGGCTCACTCTCAACCGCGAGTTTTACACGCGGCAGATACCACAGGAAAAGCCATAGTAGCTACTTTAACAGAACAAGTACTAGCTAAAAGCAATATTGAAGTATTCCCCCAAGCCTTTGCTCTCAACTTAGATATCAGTGAAGAAACAAAGCGCTGCCAAGGGTTAACACTTCTCTACCAACAGCAAATAATGACCATCAAAGCAGGTGCAGTGATTCTAGCTACAGGAGGAGGAGGACAAGTTTTTGCTCAAACCACCAATCCCCAAGTTAGCACAGGAGATGGGGTAGCCTTAGCCTGGCGTGCTGGTGCTAGAGTTAGAGATTTAGAATTTATTCAATTTCATCCCACAGCTTTAAACCTTCCCGGCGCACCCCGTTTTCTCATCAGTGAAGCAGTAAGAGGAGAAGGCGCTCACCTAATTGATAAAAAGGGAGATCGTTTTGCCTTTGAATATCACAGTGCAGGAGAATTAGCCCCAAGAGACGTAGTTAGTAGAGCAATATTTAGCCACTTACAAAAACATAGTGAAGATCCTGCCCACGAAAGTGTATATTTAGATTTAAGTTTCATTACCCCAGAAAAAATACGTCATCGCTTTCCCAATATTATAAATGTATGCAAGCATTGGGGTATTGATATTTTTACAGAATTAATTCCCGTAACACCAGCCGCTCACTATTGGATGGGGGGCGTAGCTGTAGATACAATGAGTTGTACTTCTATTCCTGGTCTTTATGCCGTAGGAGAAACAGCCAGCACGGGAGTTCATGGTGCTAACCGTCTCGCCAGTAATTCCCTGCTGGAGTGCTTAGTATTTGCTGGTCAACTATCTCAACTAACCACAATACCTCCAACAGATACTAAGGAAACAACCAGAGAAACAGAAGTTACCGAAGACTTTACCGAGAGTATATCTCAAGTAGCCGCCATTAGAGAAAATTTACCGATTCTGATGTGGCAAAGTGCTGGAATTTGTCGTGAAAGTAGTAGTATAAATAAGGCGATCTCCTCTGTAGAGTCATGGCGAGAGCAATTGCGCTCTCATCAACTCTCTCAATATCTAGGGAATTTAGACTCATCATCTATTATCACCTTCAAATCTCCCCAAGCTGAAGCAAATCTGCGTCTTTTTACTGAAACCTATAACCTTTTAGATATCGCCTATTTAATCCTCAAAAGTGCGGCTTTTCGCACTGAAAGCCGGGGTGGGCATTACCGCCTAGACTATCCAGAAACTAATCCTGATTGGCAAAAGCACACCTTAATTGACGGATATCACTGGCATCTTTAGGAAAGTATACACCATCTTCCGCAAGTCAAATAGTATGATGAGCTCACATCTTCCACACTTGTGAATACGAGATTATTAACGGTGCGTTACACTGCGTTAACGCACCCTACGAACTGGAAGAGAATGCAATTTTGAGCAGGTTTTCTCTCGCGGAAAAACTTCATTTCTCTTTCGTTTAAGAAAAGCATCAGGAGAACAAAAATACTGAATATGTCTTTTTGGTAAACCAATTTTTAAGGGCGATCGCATTAATTCTTTAACTCATTACTTAAAGACGTAAAGACTTCAAGACTCATTCTCATTACTTCAAAACTCCTTACTCCTTACTCCTTACTCCTTACTCAACCACAACCAGTAACATTTGGGTTTTGATGCTTTGGTGTGAACCTCGCGAAGGGCGTAA
>NZ_JALKVM010000281.1:0-9485 GCF_057440575.1 Johannesbaptistia floridana | reverse complement strand
ATTTCAGAGACAGTAGGGGAATTTAATCCTGAGGCGATCGCATCTGAAACAATTCCTAATCTAATTTCAGAGACAGTAGGAGAATTTAATCCTGAGGCGATCGCATCTGAAACAATTCCTAATCTAATTTCAGAGACAGTAGGAGAATTTAATCCTGAGGCGATCGCATCTGAAACAATTCCCAATGTAATCTCAGAAACTGGTCAATCAATTACCAATGCCTTAGAAAAGAATAATTTACCAAATCTTGCAGATTCAGAAATATCACCATCGAATTTAATAAGGAGAATAATACCATCCTCAAAAAATCTTCCCCTAACCAACTTATCCAATATCGTTTCCCAAAATAGTCAAAATACCATTTCTGATCCTCCCGAATCTTGGTCTAATATTAGTGAATTACTAAATATGCCAAATAACTTAATGGATTCACCACTAAGTCAACCTCCATTAGAGAATAGTGAATCCGAATATGGATTTACCCCTATGGAGTTTTTAAGATCTCAAAACAGTCAAGAAAACGAGTCTAATGGTCAATATCCTGTTGATAATAATTATTTACAGGAAAACTCTCAAACACCAGAAGTAGAAACCAAAGAGGAAAACACTGATTCAATAAATTATTTAGAAATATTAGCTCACGAAATTTATCATTGTATTCGAGATAGAATAATTATAGATAGAGAAAGAGCTGGTAAATATTATTCAACTAGATACTAATAAATAGGAGAAAAAATGGGATTACAAAAAGCAGAACTTAAATCTCTTGATGGAGAATACTATGATTTTAAATTTATGTATAATCCGACAGAAATAAGCATTAGTAAAAAGGCTAATGTTACTGCGAATAGAGGTGCAAGAGCGAATAAAACTAGCTTACCAAAAGTTAGCTTTGCTTATCCTAGTCCCACAACAATTAATATTAAAAATATTGTCTTCGATACCTATGAAAATAGAAATAATCGCGATGTTGGTGTAGAAATAGAAAAATTAACAAAAACAGTTAGATTTATTAATGATTCTCGAAATCAAAAAGAGTTGAATCGACCACCAATTTATTTATTTACTTGGGGAACAATACAATATATTTATTGTTTTGTGGAATCTCTTGATTATCAAATAACTCTATTTCTAGAAGATGGTACTCCTGTAAGAGCAAAAGCTTCTATTACTTTAAAAGAAGTAGATCCACCAAATAAGAATAAGACCCTTAAGACTCCCAGTCCTGAAATAAACCGTTATAAAAATACTCGCTGGTAAATAGAGAAATAAAAAAGATGAATAGTAGCGAAAAATATCAATCACCAAACATAAAAATTACAATTAATAATCAATCAGTTGAAGAAGAATTTTTAGAAGATATTCTTCATCTGTCTATTGAAGAAAGTTTAAATGTACCTAATTTACTAACTTTAGTGATTAATAACGATTATTATTCTGGAAGACCACAACAAGATCCACCATGGAAACACGATAATTTACTGCAAATAGGTAATTCAATCACTGTAGTTATAGAAGGAAGCAAAACCGCAGAATTCCAAGAAACTAGTGCAGAAAAGCTGTTTGAAGGAGAAATTACAGCAGTTGAATGTCATTTTACCGATGAATCCCAAGCGCCGATTATTGTGAGAGGTTATGATATTTCTCATCGCTTACATAGAGGAAGATATAATCGTTCTTTCCAAGATGTAACCGCCGCAGACATAGTGAGAAAAATAGCTCAAGAAGTAGATATTACCACTGAGACAGTAGAAGAAAACGGTGGTGTATATGAGTATCTTTTCCAAGAAAATCAAACTAATATGGAGTTTTTGAGAGAAAGAGCTTTTGTCTTAGGATGTCAATTATATGTACAAGATAATCAACTGAATTTCTGTAAACCAAAAGTCCAAGATTCCCTAAATTTAAAATGGTTGAGAGATTTGAACAGTTTTCGGGTAAAAGTTAATAGTGCTGAACAAATTAGTAGTGTAGAAGTTAGGGGATGGGATTACAAGCAAAAAGAACCTATTGTAGCTACTGCATCACAAGATGAAGTGATAACAGAAAACAAAAGTGGTAAAGGAAAGGAAACTAGTAATAAATTTAAATTGTATAAAAATACCAATGCCCCCAAAATGGTTGTGGTAGATAAACCTGTGTTCAAAACTGAAGAAGCAGAACAAATAGCTCAGGCAATCTATAATGAGTTATCGGGAGAGTATATAACCGCAGACGCCAGAGGTGAAGGTAATACCAAAATCAGAGTTGGCAAAATAGTTAATATAGAAGATATGGGTAGATACGATGGTCAATACTATATAACTGAGACCAGACATCTGTATCACAAAAGAGTTTATACAACTGAGTTTAGTGTTAGGGGTTTAAGAGGAGATAATCTCTATACAGTGGTATCTCCCCAAACATATCTACAACCGGGACAAACTCTATTAGTAGGTATTGTAACTGATAATCAAGATCCCGAAGACATGGGGCGTGTCCGGGTCAAATTTCCCACCTTAACGGAAGACCATAATAGTAATTGGGCAAGAGTTGTTACAATTGGGGCAGGTTCTGATAGAGGTATTCACTGGTTACCAGAAATCAATGATGAAGTACTAGTAGGTTTTGAACATGGAGATATTCATCGTCCCTATGTTGTGGGTAATGTTTGGAATGGTAGTGATAAAACTCCCGAAAATGTAGAGAATACAGTAGTAGATGATTTAGTACGTTTAAGAACCGTTAGAACTCGTACTGGACATATACTTCAATTTGTCGAAGAAGACAAAGACAGTAGTAAAACAGGTTGCTATATAAAGACTTCTGGAGGTCACGAGATTAATATTAATGATAGCGATCAAGTCATCGAAATCAAAACTACCAAAGGACATGAAATTACCTTAGATGATAGTAATCAAGTGATCGAAATTAAAACTACCAAAGGTCATCAAGTTAATTTAAGTGATAAAAATCAAGTGATTGAAATTAAAACCAGTCAAGGTCATTTTTTAAAAATGGATGATCGCGGTAAATCTGTTGCCCTTAACTCTCAAGGAAATCTTGAAATTAAGGCAAAAGGAAATCTTGATATTAAGGCACCAACCGGAAAGATTACTATAGAAGGTGCAATGATTTATTTAAACTAAGGAGAAAGATATGCCAGGTTTACCAGCAGCAAGAATACAAGATCCGACTACTCATCTGTTAGTACCTTTACAACCAGGACCAGGAAGTCCCAATGTTTTTATTGGTAAAAAGTCAGCTTGGAGAGCAATGATAGATAAACACAATTGTCCTATGATGAACGCTCCAGGAGTTACTCATGGTGTTGGCTCAGTACTTGTAGGAAGTTCAACTGTATATATCAACAAACAGCAAGCTTGTAGGGTTGGAGACCAAGTTGTAGAGTTAGTAGGAGGAAGTAATCCTATCTTCATGGGAGAAAACACTGTCCTTATAGGAGGTTAAACCATTGGCAGCAATAGTGCGCACAGCTTGGGCGGACCCCGCACGCGATCGCATATTTTGTAGGTTGGGGCAGGGAGATAACCCAACAATATACTCATTGTCTCCCACTGTTATGTGTTAAATTGGACGACCTTTAACCCAAACTAAATCATACACTCTTGACTCAACATAACGATGAAAACTGGAATATTGCCAATCTTTCATTGACCTCATATCTTGCACCAGAACTTATGTACTAAATTAACCTCAGAAAAAGTTCATTTCTCTTTAGCCCATATCTTGCTCGTTCAACCAATTTTTAAGCGTTGAGCATCAATTCTTTAACTCATTACTTCAAGACTTCAAGACTCATGAGTCAACCACAACCAGTAACATTAGGTAAAGATGCGAGGGTCTGAGTTGACCCGTGCGCACCGCATTTCTCAGAGATTGGTTAAACTACAAATATTGATAATATTAGGACCAACATTAATTGGTTGGGTTTTGTTCCAAGGGCCCAACCTACTCTGTCTGTTTTAACTAAAAGCGATCGCCTAATATACTCAGGGAATTCAGGGAAAAAATTTAATATCGAAAATCATAATTAGCAAAATAAATGTGAGATAAGTTATGTCACTAGTATTAGAACAAATAGCAAAAAAAACCAACAGTAGCGGATTAAACAATAATCATATCAAGCAACAGAATTCTGGGAGAGGTGAACAACAATTCTACCCATCATCACTCAAAATGACTCAATCACAACTGCAAGCAAAAAAAGAATGGCACCAGCAACATGGTTATGACCTAACTCAACTAATACAAAAACAGGCAATGCCTACAGAAGAAGAGGAAGAATTATTACAAACTAAAACAGCTACTCAACCAGAAACCATACAAAAACAGGCAATGCCTACAGAAGAAGAGGAAGAATTATTACAAACTAAAACAGCTACTCAACCAGAAACCATACAAAAACAGGCAATGCCTACAGAAGAAGAGGAAGAATTATTACAAACTAAGACAGCTACTCAACCAGAAACCATACAAACCCAGGCAATGCCTACAGAAGAAGAGGAAGAATTATTACAAACTAAGACAGCTACTCAACCAGAAACCATACAAACCCAGGCAATGCCTACAGAAGAAGAGGAAGAATTATTACAAACTAAGACAGCTAAACCACAAGTGCGATCGCCCTTATTCACTGAAACAAATAGAGAAAAATTGCAAGCAAAAAAAGAATGGCAGCAACAATATGGTTTTGACTTAACTCGCACTGGGGTACAGCCTAAATTAACTTTAGGTCAACCTGGAGATAAATATGAACAAGAAGCTGATCAAGTAGCCGCCTCCGTGGTAGAAAAAATAAATCAACCTACTCAAACTGAATCAGTACAACAACAACCTATTTTAGAAGAAGATGACCAACCAATACAAATGCGTTCTAATTCTCCTCAAGAGTCAAATAGTGGAGAAATAAGTACAGAATTTGAGTCATCTTTACAACAGGCTAGAAATGGTGGTGAAGGCTTACCTTCATCTACCCTTAAATCGATGGAAGGTGCCTTTGGAGCAAATTTTAGTGGAGTGAGAGTCCATAATGATAGTCAAGCAGATAGTTTAAATCGTTCTATTCAAGCCCGCGCCTTTACTACAGGGCAAGATATCTTTTTTCGTCAAGGAGAATATAATCCAGTCAGTAAACAAGGGCAAGAATTACTCGCTCATGAGTTAACCCATGTAGTGCAGCAAGCTGGTGATAAAATTCAGCGTCAGCCTTTAACTGAAGCAGAAATGGATAGTCAATTGGCTGAAATAGAGGCGCAAGTTAATAATCAATCTTTACCAGAATCAGAGCTATTGAACTTAAATCAGCAGCGCGATGGCTTCGCAACTCAATTAGGTCAAATAAAAGCGCAGGAAGATACTCAATCTTTACCAAAAATGGATAGTCAATTAGCTGAAATAGAGGAGCAAGTTAATAATCAATCTTTACCAGAATCAGAGCTATTGAACTTAAATCAGCAGCGCGATGGCTTCGCAACTCAATTAGGTCAAATAAAAGCGCAGGAAGATACTCAATCTTTACCAAAAATGGATAGTCAATTAGCTGAAATAGAGGAGCAAGTTAATAATCAATCTTTACCAGAATCAGAGCTATTGAACTTAAATCAGCAGCGCGATCGCTTTGCAACTCAATTAGGTCAAATAGAAGCGCAGGAAGGTACTCAATCTTTACCAAAATCAGAGTTATTTCAACCTAGTCAATCTGAAGAAGATGGATTTTTTGAAGGAGCAAAAAGTAAACTTTATGAAATTAGTTCTTTGCTGTCAGACCCCCAAATTTCTGTTTCCAGAACAATTATAGCTGATGGAATTGATTATTATCTTGGTAATTTAGAAAAACAGAATAAATTTATAGGATTTTATCAAAGCAAAGGATCTCAATTTAAATCTCCCTTTAGAACTTATAGTAACAAATTTTTTGGCAATCAACACTATCTTAGAGATGTTGTTCAAAAACACAAAAACTGGTTTTCTAATGCTACCAAATTTGCTAAAAAGGTTAGCAAAGGAAACACTTTACTATCAATAGGTTTGTCAACACTTGATTATGCCAATAACGAAAAAGGTGAAGTAAGGTTGGCGTTTGATGTAATAGTAAGTGTAGCTGGCTTAATTACACCTTATGGTTTATTTATAGGACTTTCTTATGGAATGATAACATCATTATTTGAAGAGTATATTGATAATCAAGAAAAAAACAATAAACAAACATCAAAAATGTCCAATTCTAATGTTGAAAAATTCATCGAACCTATATTTAAAAACTACGAAGAAGTATTGAACTCAGTTCAGTAGGGTGCGAAGTTAGGTTGAAGAACGAAACCCAACAATATACTCATTGTCTCCCAGGGTGATATGTTGGGTTGCACGACCTTTAACCCAACCTACGGTTAATCTTATGGTATTCCTGTAGAGTATTTTACAAAGTGCGCACCGCTTGCGCGAATACCGCACGCGATCGCATTTCTAATAGATTAGGTTAAGCTACAATTATTGAAAATATTAGGACCAACTTCTATCCTAGCCACCTTGTAACCAATTCATGTTCACAAGTTATAATTACGAATGAAGGTAAAAAACAAATACCATTAAGGAGAAGATCTTGGCAAACCTTACCGACATTAGCACACTTATAACCACTGATCCTTATTCTGGCTGTAATCGTCCTATAATTACAGGTACTCGCACCTCAGTTCGTAGAATTGCTGGCTTATATAATCAAGGTAACAACGCCGAAGAAATAGCAAGACGATTAAATCACCTCACAATTACTCAAGTTTATGCTGCATTAACTTATTATCATGGGAATAGAGAGGAAATAGACCAAGATATATTAGCAGAACAAATAGCTTATGAAGAACTTGCCAAAAAACATTACCAAAAAATCAAAACCTCAACATGAACCCAATTCGCCTCTATTTAGATGAGGATACAATGGATAGTGATCTTCTCAGGGCATTACGCCTTCGGAACATAGATGTTCTATCTGTAGGGGAAGCTCAAATGTTGTCTTGTAGCGATGAAGAACAATTAAAATGGGCATTAGATAATCATCGCATTATTTATAGCTTTAATGTTAGAGATTTTTACAGAATACACAGTAATTTAATGAAAGCAGGACAACAACACGCTGGAATTATTTTGGGTTTTCAAAGCTACTCTATTGGTGAACAAATGCGCCGACTTTTAAGAATAATCGCCAGTAAATCAGCAGAAGATATGAAAATAAACTGGAGTTTTTGAGTGCTTGGGGAGAACAATAGTGCGCACCGCTTGCGCGGATCCCGCAGGTATCGCATTGACCATAAATTGGGTTACCCTGCAATTATTGATAATATTAGGAACAAGCTCTATAATTTGTTGGGTTGAGTACCGATAAGAGTGCGAGATCTCGCTCCTAGGCGAGTAGACCCAACAAATCTGTATCTATTTTAACTTATGGCGATCGCCATAAATTGTTATTGATGTTAAACTTTATCAAAATGAAAACAAAATCCTTGATCTTTGTGTTGGGTTTCGTGCCTCAACCCAACCTACGTTTATAATTTTATCGTCGATAATCTCATTTTTTCCCATCTCTTGTCATTATAGTTTCTCATACAATTTCTCCCACAATTAACCCAACTCCTTTATGGTAGTTTTATTCCCAATTGGGTTAAATATCTAGGAAAAATAACGTATTTTCTAACTATAGCGCGATCGCCTACACTGTAGGTTGGGGCAGGGAGATAACCCAACAATATACTCATTGTCTCCCAGGGTGATATGTTGGGTTGCACGACCTTTAACCCAACCTACGGTTAATCTTATGGTATTCCTGTAGCAAATTTTGTAGGTTGGGTTGAGGAACGAAACCCAACGATTTACCTCATTGTCTCCCTGTTAAGTGTAGAAAATGGTAATTATAAACCAGCAAAAGCAGAGCACGCACGCGATCGCCTACACTGTAGGTTGGGGCAGGGAGATAACCCAACAATCTACTCATTGTCTCTAATAGTAGTATTATTCCCAACTGGGTTAAATATCTGGAAAAAATAACGTCTTTTCCAACTATAGTAAAGTATATTAACTCCAAATTCATGTCCACTGCGAATTAACTCTCTACTTCTTCCCAATCCCCAAGTAGCGCTCAAATTACCTTGGATAGCTATCACTCCTTCTGATTCTGCGAGAGATAACTTTTCTACAGGTAGACTTCGAGAATCAAAAAGAAAAGGCGATTGACAGCAAAAGTGCCCTTGAGTCAAATCACTCAGTTCTATATTTAATTCTTGAAGTAAATTATTATTATCGGTTACAGAATCAATTACTAAAAGTTGCTTATTTTCTCTAATTGTATCCCGAATTTCATTAATAGTTTTTACTATCTTATCCTTTTGTGCGTCTTGATATCTTAGATAGAAAAAATCACAATCCTCTGGTAATAAATCCTCTTCTGTTATTAATTGGATATTGACAATCTTTAACTTGGGATAAATTACTTCACAAGCTTGCTTTAAATATTCCCAATTAAATAAATCTAAGCGTATTTCTCGATTTATTTCTCCAACGATTAGTATACCAATATTAATACTTCCTTCTAAAAAAGGATGAGAGTTTTTCCTAAAACGTAAATCTATTTCATTAATTTTGGGTAATAAATAATTAGAATATGTCTGAGTATTAGTATTTATTTCGGAATTGGTTGACAATAAAATTCTAAAAATTTCTATATTATCTGCAAAATTAATTTCTTGATTAACATAGTTCTCCTCTGTATACTCTCTTAAACTACAGGTATCTTCTTGATATTTTTGTTGAAAGTTTAGGTAAGGATTATCATCGTTATTTTCATCATCAATTAAATTATTAGCATAGGCAACACATATAAAAGAAACTTGTTTATCTTCAGTATCTATAATATAATCTCTTGATTCTTTTAAGACAATAATTCTGCCCTGGCTATCTACAGCTACTCCAGGATAAATAGTTACTATTATATTTTTATCAGATTTACTCTTAAATTTTATTTCAAAACCAGACAAAATTCCAGGATTACATAGTAGTCTATTCAGAAACTTTTGTCTAAGATCGTGATAATCACTGGTTAATATCCAGTCGCGAGCTCTAATTTTTGTCCTTTTTTTAGCATCTAGTTTTCTTAAAAAAGGTATTGATTGTTTTTCATTAAAAATTAAATCTTCAAAATCTTGCATAATTATTTATTACTCTAGAATATTTTCATTCATCTCATATCTTGCACGCAAATACAAAAGTACAGAAATTGGCCAACAGGCGAGAGGGGGGAGAGGGGAGAGGGGGAGAGGGGAGAGGGGGAGAGGGGGAGAGGGGAGAGGGGGAGAAAGATGGTTTTTAAGTATTTGCATCAATATCTCATAATATAACTGATTAAACGGACTTGATATTACTCATTACTCATTACTTATTACTTATTACTCATTACTCATTACTCATTACTCATTACTCATTACTCATTACTCATTACT
>NZ_JALKVM010000280.1:0-70907 GCF_057440575.1 Johannesbaptistia floridana | reverse complement strand
CTTGCGCCCTAAATAAGCTCATACTTGCGCCCTAAATAAGCTCATACTTGCGCCCTAAATCAATTGGATTTGGTGCTTTACGCAATAACAATTAAGCGATCGCCTTTGGGATACCTTACTCGGTGCGCATTAATTCTTTAACTCATTACTTATTACTTCAAGACTTCAAAACTTAACCACCACAAGTAACTTTGGGTAAAGATGCAAGATCTGAGCTGGTGCGCTATGACTTAAAGTGTGAAATCTTAATGTATCTATTGGACTAAAGTCCAACTACGAACCTACCTGGAGTGCGATCGCTATTCTTACTCAAACCTAATAAATACCATCTTCAGAAGAACCTAAGATGTTTATAATCTTTCCCTAATCCTAAAGGTCCAAGACTATAGGGTATTTGAGCACTATTTAATATCCATTGGACATAAGTATTACTATTAGGTCCTGGCCAATATCTATATTTATATTTATAGGGATAAGTTTCTGGTGTATTCTCTATAACTTTAATGATAGAGTGAGCATCTGATGTTGACCAGGTATACTCAACCCAACTTCCACCATTACCCACTCCATTCTCATGAGGCATCAAATTCTTATGAATATGACCCCAACTCGATTCACATCGGTGGCAATTTTGCCATACTTCCCACCTATCTGTATAGTTAGGTGTCAAGATAACTAACCAATAATGAACGGCTATTTGACCAACAAAAGGGATTTTAGCAGCCCGTAATTCTACTCTTACTGTCATATCTGAGAAAAAGCTAAGGCGAGTAAAACAGCAACAATGGCACCAATAAGAGTATTAATCACATTGACCAACTCATTACTAAGCCAAGTATATTTAGACTGTAGAGTGGCACCAATTAAACTTTCTAAATTGGTAGCAATAAAAGCGGCGATCGCACAGTAAACCACTCCCAACCAAGAAATTAAACCTACTAAAGCACCGACTGCCGCAATAGCCACAGAGGCTATTGCGCCTGCCAGAGTACCTTCTAAACTCACAGCCCCTTCTGTGCCCTTAGGCACAGGTTGTAGAGTAGTAATTAAAAAAGTACGCTTACCATAAGCCTTACCAATCTCACTAGCGGTAGTATCCGAAAGTTTAGTACTTAAACTTGACACATAACCGAGAGTAAATAGAGGAACTAGTTCTGGTTTGACCACAAGAGTAGTAATAGCACAAATAGTTCCCACCAAAGCTGAACCCCAGACATTTTCTGGACCTCTAGCGCCGGATCTTTTTTCTGCTATACCCTGTGCTTCTTTTTCCGTCATTCCCACCCTAGTAACAGCGGAACCAAATAAGAAGTAAAACATGATCACCGAGTAACCAGATAAGCCCAAAGTACCCCAAATAATCACACCTAATAGCCAGGCATTAATTAAACCTGCCCAGGTAAGTAACTTTTTAGGGGCGATTATAGCTATCAATATCAGTACTGTATTTACTTCGATACCTATTAGCCAAGGATTGGAAAAACTTAGTTCTAAAAACATTACTGTTATTTAAATAATTTTTTAAATTAGTGAGCTAATTAAAAGCTCACCGTTTTCTTTTGATTTTATTATACAGATACAGGAATTTTCTCAGAAATGTACCCCAACTCTTGAAGCTTATCAAAGACTTTAGTTACGCTTTCAGATAACTCTTCCAAATCTGTTCTACACTCTAATTCTGGGTTAGTAGGAGGCTCATAGGGGTCATCAATACCAGTAAAAGACTTGATTTCTCCGGCTCTTGCTCGTTTATATAAACCTTTTACATCACGATCCTCACAAACATTAAGAGGAGCATTCACATAAACTTCTATAAAATCCCCAATTTTTTCTTTTACTTCTTGACGGATTTCACGATAGGGAGAAATAGCTGAGACTAAAACAATTACCCCATGACGAGTCAGTAAATTGGCGACAAAACCAATACGACGAATATTAGTATCACGGTCTTCTTTACTAAAACCTAAGCCTTTAGTTAGATTTTCTCGAACAATATCACCGTCTAAAATCTCTAGAGAATAGCCATTATCTGTTAATAGTTTGGCTACTGCTTGAGTAATAGTTGTTTTACCTGCACCACTTAAACCTGTGAACCAAAGAGTTACTCCACGTTGCTTCATTTGTTCTTTCATTCATTTATAAAATATCTAGAATATAATAAACCTTTACTGCCTATTTTGACTAACAAAAATAAAAACCCTCACCGAAAGGCGAGGGTTGTAGAAAACAGAGACTAAAAAATTAGTCTAAGTCACTCATAGAAAGTACAGGTTCAGATTTACGGTTGATACCTTTTTCAAAGCCTGCAACTGCCGCACGAGCGCGACCTGCGTGCCAAAGGTGACCAACTAGGAAGAAGAAACCTAAGATAAAGTGAGACCCAGCTAACCATTGACGTAAGTTTACAAAGTTAAAGGAGTTGGGCTCAGTAATAATACCACCAACTGAGTTGATAGAACCGTTGGGGGCGTGAGTCATGTACTCAGAAGCACGACGTACTTGCCAAGGCTGAACATCATTTCTGAGCTTGTCTAAATCAAGTCCATTAGGACCACGTAGAGGCTCTAACCAAGGACCACGGAAGTCCCAAAAGCGCATAGTTTCACCACCGAAGATAATTTCACCAGTAGGAGAGCGCATGAGGTATTTACCTAGACCAGTGGGACCTTGGGAAGAAGCGATGTTAGCTCCTAATTTTTGGTCACGTACTAGGAATACGAAGGATTGAGCTTGAGATGCTTCTGCGTTAGTTGGTCCGTAGAACTCGCTAGGATAAGCGGTGTTGTTAAACCAAACGAAAGCGGAAGCGATGAAGCCCATGAGAGAAAGAGCACCTAAGCTGTAGGATAGGTAAGCTTCTCCAGACCAAATGAAGGCACGACGTACCCAACCGAAAGGTCTGGTTAAGATGTGCCAAATACCACCAGCGATACAGATTAGGCCAACCCAAATGTGACCACCGATGATATCTTCCATGTTGTTTACCCCAATCATCCAACCATCGCCACCAAAAGGTGCTTTTAGTAGATAACCGAAGATTACTGCGGGGTTTAGAGTTGGGTTAGTGATGATTCTCACATCTCCGCCACCAGGCGCCCAAGTATCATATACACCACCAAAGAACATGGCTTTGAATACTAAAAGTAGTGCTCCACCACCGAGTAGAATTAGGTGGTAACCAATGATGTTGGTCATTTGGTTTTTGTCTCTCCAGTCATAACCGAAGAAACTAGAGTACTCTTCTAGAGTTTCGGGACCACGGATAGCGTGGTAAATACCCCCTAAACCAAGTACCGCAGAAGAGATAAGGTGTAAAACTCCCACTACGAAGTAGGGGTAAGTGTCAATAACTTCACCACCAGGTCCTACACCCCATCCTAAAGTTGCTAAGTGAGGAATAAGAATCATTCCTTGTTCGTACATAGGCTTTTCTGGTATGTAGTGAGCAACTTCAAATAAAGTCATTGCTCCTGTCCAGAATACGATTAAGCCCGCGTGAGCGACGTGAGCGCCCAATAATTTACCGGATAAATTGATTAAACGAGCGTTACCGGACCACCAGGCAAAACCTGTAGAATTTATGTCACGGCCGGATCCTGTTAATGCTGTGTTAGAGAGCGTTACCACGTGGTAGTACCTCCTCAGGGAATACAAATTTTTCGTGTGGTTGGTCTTGTGGAGCCATCCATGCTCTTAGTCCTTCGTTGAGCAGGATGTTTTTAGTGTAGAAGGTTTCAAATTCTGGGTCTTCTGCTGCTCTTAGCTCTTGAGATACGAAATCGTAAGCTCTCAAGTTTAACCCTAATCCTACTACTCCTACTGCACTCATCCATAGTCCTGTTACTGGTACAAATAACATGAAGAAGTGTAACCAGCGTTTGTTGGAGAATGCAATTCCGAATATCTGTGACCAGAAACGGTTTGCTGTTACCATTGAGTAGGTTTCTTCTGCTTGAGTTGGGCTGAAGGCACGGAATGTGTTTGCTTGCTCACCATCTTCAAACAGAGTATTTTCTACTGTGGCTCCATGGATGGCACATAATAGTGCTCCACCTAGTATACCTGCTACCCCCATCATGTGGAAAGGATTTAATGTCCAGTTATGGAATCCTTGGAAAAATAGGATAAATCTGAAGATTCCTGCTACTCCAAAACTAGGAGCGAAGAACCAGCTTGATTGTCCTAGGGGATACATTAAGAATACGCTAACGAATACGGCTATGGGTCCGCTGAAAGCAATAGCGTTGTATGGTCTGATTCCTACTAGTCTAGATATTTCAAACTGACGTAACATAAAGCCGATTAATGCGAAGGCACCGTGTAAAGCTACAAAGCTCCAAAGTCCTCCGATTTGGCACCAACGAGTGAAGTTCCAACCTGCTTCAGGTCCCCACAAAAATAGTAGGGAATGTCCCATACTGTCTGCGGGAGTTGATACCGCTACGGTTAAAAAGTTACATCCTTCTAGGTATGAACTTGCTAATCCGTGAGTGTACCAAGATGTTACGAAAGTGGTTCCAGTTAACCATCCACCTAAGGCCATGTAGGCACAGGGGAATAGTAGTAAGCCTGACCAGCCTACAAATACGAATCTGTCGCGTTTTAACCAATCATCAAGGGCGTCAAACCACCCTCTCTGTTGGGATACACGTCCTACTGCTATAGTCATTTACAACCTCTTGCCAATTTTTTCTTCTTATCTGTTTATAACCAATTGGTTAAATGGTTAATCCTCTTGTTCACAGCGTTTTTAAATTTAGCACTGTGGTATTTATTGGATTTTAAATATTCCGTCGAATGTTTACGGATAGTTTTGGGATGTAAATTAAATGTCCCTTTAATAATTATTAGCAAAAAATTTACAAATTGACATAAATTACTTAAAAAATACTTACGTACTTAAAAAGAAAAAAGGAAAAAATTAGCTTTATTCGGGGGAATAAAGTAAAATTTGAGAATATAAGCGACTAAAACCCCTAAATATTCCTATATATATCTAATTAGTTTTAAAATAGGTCATCTATCTCTCTATAGCTCCTGATAAAAAAATTCTCAGTTTCTTCTCAGCAAAGCCTTATACTGTGAGTTAATCTAAAATAGAGAGTTAATTAAAATAAACTAGTTAGTTAAATAATCAAAAACAATTTATGACTAATCAATCAAGCAAAATTTCTTCTGATTCTGTAGAAAGTCAAATATTTCGTCAGGAAATATTAGGGGCGAGACGTCTAAGTAACTATTTTTGGGGGGTGGCTACGTCTATGGGTGGAATAGGATTTCTCCTCGCAGGACTATCAAGCTATTTTAAAATAAACTTATTAATAGTGAGTGATGCGACAACTTTTCAGTTTATTCCCCAAGGAGTTGCCTTGCTGTTTTATGGAGTAGCGGGAACAATCTTAACGACATATATCTGGTTAACGATGATTTGGAATATAGGGGGAGGTTATAATGAGTTTAATAAGAAGACAGGGAAAATTACCATCTTTCGTTGGGGTTTTCCCGGGAAAAATCGCCGGATTGAAATTACCTACCCATTAGAAGAGGCAAAATCCATTAGAGCTGAAATAAAAGAAGGAATTAATCCTAAAAGAGCCTTATACTTATCTTGTAAACAGCGCCAGGAGATTCCACTAACAAGAGTAGGAGAGCCTTTACCTATATCTGAATTAGAAAATCAAGGGGCTCAATTAGCTCGTTTTTTGGAAGTTCCCCTAGAAGGGCTGTAGGTCCACCAATGAGTTAGAATAAAAGAAAATGAACACAAAGTGGAAGAAAAATCTAAAAAATCTGTTTTTTTTGCCTCTGATAATTATTTTGTTGATAGAGCTATTAACAGTAAATAGTGCTACAGCAGGGTCAAACTTAGTAAATAAACCCAATCAAATCATGATCGCTTCAAACAATACAACATTGCCACAATTGAAAGGAAAAGCTACAGTAGAACTAGTAGTAGATAACTCAAAGATTATAATAGAAGTAGATGGAGAAAATGCACCAATTACAGCAGGAAATTTTGTAGACTTAGTAAATAGAGGAGTATACGAAGGATTAGTATTTCATAGGGTAGTAAAAGATCCAGAGCCATTTGTAGTGCAGGGAGGAGATCCCCAAGGAAAAGACCCGAATTATCCCGTGAGCAGATTAGGCACAGGGAGCTTCATAGACCCAGAAAGTTCAGCACCTCGTTACATTCCCTTAGAAATAAAAGTAGAAGGAGTAGACGAGCCGATATATGGAAAACCAGTACGACAAAAACCAGTATTAAACCATAGTCGAGGGGCAGTAGCAATGGCAAGGTCACAAATGCCCAATAGTGCCTCATCTCAATTCTATATAGCTTTAGCAGATTTGGAATTCTTAGATGGAAGTTATGCCGTATTTGGCTACGTAAAAGAAGGAATGGAGGTAGTAGATGAAATTCAACAAGGCGATCGCATACAATCTGCCAAAGTAGTCGAAGGACTAGAAAACTTACAACAAGAATAAACAAAATCTTGGTTTCACAAAACATAGGTAGGTAAAAACTGCCTATGTGAACAGAAGAACAACTAAAATCAAACAAACTCTCGCCCAACAAACCATCAATGTCAAACCTAATGCCATTGAATCGTCAGTCAAGCACAGACGATTTGCAAAAACTCATAGAAATATTACCGAACTCAATTAGAGAGAGTATTGAGAGACATCCTCGAAAAGATGAATTAGTGGAAATAGTAATGGACTTAGGGAGACAACCCGAAGCTCGCTTTCCCAAATCAACATCTTACTTGAGCGATCAAACTCTAACAAAAGAAGACTTAGAGGGATGTATTCAAAAAGTTGGTCATTTTAGTGGGGATAACCGAGCAGGAATTGAACGAACTCTACACAGAATTAGTGCAATTCGTAATCGGAGCGGAGAAATTATTGGTTTAACCTGTAGAGTAGGTAGAGCAGTTTTCGGCACAATTACTATGATTCAAGAATTAGTCGAAAGCGAAAAATCAATTTTACTCCTAGGTCGTCCTGGAGTGGGCAAAACCACAGCATTGAGAGAAATTGCTAGGGTATTAGCCGACGATTTGGCCAAAAGAGTCGTAATCATAGACACCTCTAACGAAATTGCAGGAGATGGTGATATTCCTCATCCTGCAATAGGAAGAGCTCGGAGAATGCAAGTAGCTCGTCCCGAATTACAACACCAGGTAATGATTGAAGCCGTAGAAAATCACATGCCAGAAGTGATTGTAATAGACGAAATCGGGACAGAATTAGAAGCTCTAGCGGCAAGAACAATCGCCGAAAGGGGAGTTCAATTAGTAGGAACAGCCCACGGCAATCGGTTAGAAAATTTAATCAAGAATCCCACTTTAGCAGACTTAGTGGGAGGAATTCAAGCAGTTACTCTAGGAGATGATGAAGCAAGACGAAGAAATTCTCAAAAAACCGTATTAGAGCGCAAAGCACCACCAACTTTTACCGTGGCCATCGAAATGCTCGAAAAACAGCGCTGGGCAGTTCATGAAGACGTAGCTCAAACCGTTGATGCTCTATTAAGAGGTAATTACCCCTCCATCCAAATTAGAACCGTTAATGAAGAGGGAGAAATAGAAATTACCGAAGAAACCCCAGGGGGTGTTAGTAGTGTGGCTTTATCTCAAAATAGTTTTTCAGAAAGCCCAGTAAAACCAACAGGCTGGCGTGCTTCAGGACGTATGAGTCCCATTAAAAATAGCACCAATTCAAATTTTGAATCCATGTTAGACCAGTCTTGGCAACAAAAAGAGCAAACAAACGATAAAATTCGGATTCCTGGACCTAGTGGAGAAGATTGGCCAATTTATCTCTATCCCTATGGAATTGGTCGCAATCAATTAGAACAGGTAATTAATGTTCTCAATTTGCCCGTGGTAATTACCAAAGATTTTGAAAATGCTGATGCTATTTTGGCTCTACGTTCTCATCTGAAAAATCATGGTAAACTAAACGAAATAGCCAAAACTTATCAGATTCCTACCTATGGTATTAAGTCAAATAGCATACCTCAAATAACTCAGGGGTTGAAAAAGTTATTAGATTTAGAAGACTTTGAGAGTAATGAATCTGCTGATTTACGTCTTTTTACCAAATCCGCCAACCAAGATGAGATGGAAGCTTTAGAAGAAGCTAGATTGGCAGTGGAACAAATAGTAATTCCTAAACAACAACCAGTAGAATTACTACCTCGCTCTCCCAAAGTGAGAAAAATGCAGCACGAATTGGTGGAACATTATCGCTTGCAATCTGATAGTTTTGGCGAAGAACCAAATCGCCGTTTGCGTATTTACCCAGCTTAGAAACCTAGCCAAATATAGTAAAAATCTGATAGTCTAGGCTAATAGCTTAGGGAAAATAAAAAAGAGTGGAGATAGCAATCGGTCGGGGTAAAACAGCCTATAGAGCTTATGGAATTGACGAAATCGCACTTGTCCCCGGAGTGCGTACCTTAGATCCAAGTTTGGCAGAAACAACCTGGGAACTTGGTAACATTACTAGAGAAATTCCAATCATCGCCAGTGCCATGGATAGTGTTGTTGACGTAAACATGGCCGTTAAACTTTCTGAGTTGGGAGCTTTAGGTGTTCTTAATTTAGAAGGTGTACAAACTCGTTATTCAGACCCAACTCCTATTCTTAAGAAGATAGCTTCTGTTGGTAAATCAGAATTTGTTAATTTAATGCAAGAGCTTTATGCAGAACCAATTAAAGCTGAATTAATCGTTCAAAGAATTCAAGAAATTAAATCCCAAGGAGGAATAGCTGCTGTTAGCTTGACCCCAGCGGGCGCCGTCAAATTCTCTGAGGCTATAGTAACAGCTAACCCAGATTTAGTATTTGTTCAGGCAACTGTGGTATCTACAGCTCATTTGTCCCCTGAGTCAGTAAATCCTTTGGATTTGTTTGAATTTTGTCACCAAATGTCTATGCCAGTTATCCTCGGTAATTGTGTTGGTTACGAGGTGGCCTATAATTTGATGAAAGCAGGAGCGGCAGGGATTCTCGTGGGAATAGGACCAGGGGCGGCATGTACTTCTAGAGGGGTACTAGGTGTAGGAGTTCCTCAAGCGACGGCGATCGCTGATTGTGCCGCCGCCAGAAATGATTTTGAAAGAGAAACAGGAAAGTATGTACCCATTATTGCTGATGGAGGAATTATTACCGGAGGCGATATTTGTAAATGTATCGCCTGTGGTGCTGATGCAGTGATGATTGGTTCTCCTATTGCCAGGGCAACAGAAGCTCCAGGTAATGATTATCACTGGGGTATGGCGACTCCTAGTCCTGTGCTTCCTCGCGGTACTCGTATTAATGTGGGTAGCACTGGTAGTATAAAAGAAATCTTAGTAGGTCCTGCTAAACTTGATGACGGGACTCATAATCTTCTAGGTGCTTTAAAAACTAGTATGGGTACATTAGGAGCTAAAAACATTAAAGAAATGCAGCAGGTTGAAGTAATTGTTGCCCCCTCTCTATTAACAGAAGGAAAGGTTTATCAAAAAGCTCAACAACTAGGTATGGGTAAATAAATTAAGCTCCTAATAACATTTTTAATCGGGGAAAAAAGTTTATACTTTTTCCCCCTTTTTTAAGAGTTTCTTAACATCCCCATTTTTTTACTGAAAAATAGTAGGTCAAACTCTCACTATATAGATAAATAGATCCTGAATTATTAACGAATGAGATCGAAAGAAATATCAGTTTTTGCAGGAATGATAGTTTGACGGTCAAGTTCATCAAGAATAGTGTTAATAATCCAGTTATGGAGATTCAGGGCACCACGATAACCTAAAGTTTCATAACGGTGCATGTGGTGGCGATCAAAGATAGGATAGCCGATGCGCACGAGAGGAGTTTTAGTGTCACGCCAGAGGTATTTACCGTAGGAGTTACCAATGATCAGATCTACTGGTTCAGTAAATAATAAACTACGTAGATGCCAGAGATCTTTTTTGCCCCAGATAGTAGCATCTTTACCATAAGGACTTGCATCCAAGACGGCTTGTAATTCTTCTTCAAACTCAGGATTACTGTTAGTTACTACGATATGTACAGGTTCTGCTCCCAATTCTAGTAAGAAGTTAACCAAACCGAAAACATGATCAGGATCTCCATAGAGAGCGATGCGTTTGCCATGAATCCAAGCTTGGGAATCATTAATAGCATCAACAGCACGACCTCTTTCTTCCACTAATTCTTGAGGTACAGCTTTACCACTAATTTCTGATAACTTAGTAATCAACTCATCAGTACCGCGAATGCCAAAAGGACGGAAATTATAGGTAGGTTGACTCCACTCTTTCTCAATATATTCCTGAGTTTTAGGAGTTGTATATTTTTGGAAGAAGAAAGTACCCTCAGCATTAATCGAGTCAGCGGCATCTTCTAACTTGGTCAAACCATTATACATTTGGAATTCACCAGTATTAGGAGAATCAAAGGCATCGGAATTATCGGAAAGAATTGTGTAGTCGAGGTCGAATAATTCCAGAATTCGTTTTAGTTCACGAGTATTTCCCACATAAGGATCAAAGCCCAAATTAAAGTTATACTTACCGTTAGTAGTTTCTTGCTTCTTGTTGTGAGTTAAGCAATCGAGAATGCCTTTAAGCATGTTGTCATAGCCAGTGATATGAGAGCCAACAAAGCTAGGAGTATGAGCGTAGGGCACTGGGAAATCTTGGGGAATAGAACCTTCATTTTTGGAGGTTTGGATGAATGCACCCAAGTCATCACCGATTACCTCAGCCATACATGTAGTACATAAGGCAATCATTTTCGGTTTGTAAAGGGTGTAGGAATTTGCTAACCCATCGATCATATTTTTGAGTCCACCAAATACCGCAGCATCCTCAGTCATGGAAGAAGAAACAGCTTGAAAAGGCTCTTTGAAATTACGGGTTAAGTGGGTACGGAAATAAGCTACGCAACCTTGAGAACCGTGTGAGTAGGGTAAAGTTCCTTCAAAACCGGCGGCGACAAAGAGAGAACCTAGAGGTTGACAAGCTTTGGCGGGATTGATAGTCAGAGCTTCCCGGCTAAAGTTTTTCTCACGATAATCCCAAGTTTTAGTCCATTCAGCAATTCTGGCTACTTCTTCTTTGCTGTGAGCTCCTTCAAACTGACGTTTGTATTCAAATAGCTCTTGATATGTATCGGTTTGGAATAAATCGAAGTGGTCTTGAATTTTCCCGGGCTCTGTAGTTGCGGAGACAGTTGAATTATTTTCAGTGTTTTCAGTCATGATGCTCTACCTCTATTTGGAATGTTATTAGTTGTGGATAATTAGTGCGATTATTTTTTCTGGAGCCTTCGTCTTACTTGGTTTTTGCTCTTTTATGACAATTGCTGAATCAGGAAAGACGAAGGATTATTTCTAGCTGAGCTCTCGCGAGGGAGTATGAGTCTTACTCCTTGTCCCAAGGATTTTTAATTAAATCCCAAGTGGGGTTGTTGATAGCTAAATCCATATCACGAGCGAATACAGCAAAACCTTCATAACCGTGATAGGGACCTGAGTAATCCCAGGAGTGCATCTGACGGAAAGGCAGAGCCATTTTCTGGAAGACATATTTTTCTTTGATTCCGGCAGCGATTAAGTCGGGTTTTAGTTTTTTGGCAAATTCTTCAAACTCGTGACCACTGACATCGTCATAGATAACCGTACCTTCTTGGGTATATTCAGTGGTACGCTTATAGTCATCACCATGGCCAAACTCATAACCAGTACCAATGACATCCATTCCTAAATCATCAAAAGCGGGGATAACGTGACGTGGACGAAGTCCACCTACCATCATCATTACTTTCTTGCCTTTGAGACGAGGACCATACTTTTCAACCACTGCATCCATTTGAGCTTGATGTTCAGCAATTACCTGCTCTGCTTTTTCTTGTATAGTTTCATCGAACTGAGCGGCAATCTTACGTAGAGATTTAGCGATTTGAGTGGGTCCGAAGAAATTATATTCTAACCAAGGAATATCGTATTTTTCTTCCATGTGACGGCAGATATAGTTCATGGACCGATAACAGTGGATTAAGTTGAGTCTGGCTAGAGGAGTCATCACTGTTTCATTAAAAGTACCATCTCCCGAGAATTGGCTAATCACTCGTAAACCAATTGCTTCTAGAAGTCTGCGGCTAGGCCAAGCATCTCCACCAATGTTATAGTCACCGATGATGTTAACGTCATAGGGACTAGGTTCAAAGCCTTCTGGGAGCTTACGATATTCATCAGCTTTAGGTAGTACCCAGTCACGGACAGTATCGTTAGCAATGTGGTGTCCCAAAGACTGAGAAACACCTCGGAATCCTTCACAACGTACGGGAATTACTGGTTTTTTAGTTTCAAGTGCTTTTTTGCGAGCTACTGCTTCTATGTCATCACCAATTAAGCCAATGGGACATTCAGACTCAATGGTGGTACCTTGGCTTAGGGGGAAGAGAACTTCTAGTTCATCAATTAATTTAGCTAGTTTTTTATCTCCACCGAAAACAATGTCTCTTTCTTGGAAATCGGAAGTAAACTGCATTGTTCCAAAAGTATCAACGCCAGTAGTTCCAACATAATAATTACGACGACCAGACCAAGAATAGTAACCACATCCTACAGGTCCATGACTGATGTGAACCATGTCTTTTACGGGTCCCCAAACTACCCCTTTGGCACCTGCATAGGCACAACCACGAGTAGTCATTACTCCAGGGACAGATTTCTTATTAGACTTAACACCACAATCAGAATTATTTTCTTCATAAACACCGAGGTGTTTTTCGCGTTTTTTAGCTGCCTTCTCGGGATAGGCTTCTAGGACTTCTTTAATTAGCTCTTTATTTTGTTCTACTGCTTTGGTCATGATTTTCTCCAGTATAGTTTATCAGTTATGAGAGTGATTAATTAACAGTGACCCGTCATATCAAGTTCGGAATTCGGAAATACATAAGCTTTAAGTCTTATGAAAACAAATAAGGAATCAAAGTTGTTTTCAAATCACACCTTAAGGCGCGGGCTTGTCTTCCTATTGTTTGGTCACTGTCAACTCACTTAGGTCACTTAGGAAACGGCCGCTTGTTTCTCTTTGTCTGCTTCGAGGGCTTTTTGATACTCTTCATCAGAATCCATGAATCCGAACTCAACTAATAATTCTTCGAGTTCATCCATGCTGATGGGAGTAGGAATTACTAGGTCTTTGTTGTTTTCGATTTTACGAGCAAGAGTACGATATTCTTCAGCTTGAGGATGATCTGGTTCGTACTCAATCACAGTCATACGACGCAATTCTGCCCGTTGCACAACGTTGTCGCGAGGAATGAAGTGAATCATTTTAGTTCCGAGTTTTTCTGCTAAAGCCTCGATTAATTCCACTTCACGGTCAACTTTACGGCTGTTACAGATTAAACCGCCTAGGCGAACACCACCAGAGTGAGCATATTTGAGAATACCACGAGCAATGTTGTTAGCCGCATACATGGCCATCATTTCCCCAGAAGTAACAATGTAGATTTCTTGAGCTTTTCCTTCACGGATAGGCATAGCGAAACCACCGCAAACAACGTCACCTAATACGTCGTAGGAAACTAACTCAATATCGTCGTAGGCACCTTCTTCTTCTAGGAAGTTAATCGCAGTAATAATACCGCGACCTGCACAACCTACTCCTGGTTCTGGACCACCGGATTCAACGCAACGAACGTTATTATATCCAGTTAGTAACACTTCTTCTAGTTCTAGGTCTTCTACTGAACCTCTTTCTGCTGCTAAGTGCAGAATAGTAGTTTGGGCTTTACAGTGAAGCATGAGGCGAGTAGAGTCAGCTTTGGGGTCACAACCTACAATCATTACTTTTTGAGTTTCTGAAAGGGCAGCAATAGTGTTTTGAGAAGTAGTGGATTTACCGATACCGCCTTTTCCGTAAAATGCAATCTGTCTCATAGTTTTTTCTCGTTTTTAATTACTTGTGTTTAGAAGTTAATGGAATCTAATTTGATTTTTATTTTTGAAGTGTTTTACTCTAAAAATGTAAAACCAAAGATGAGATGTTTGAGTTGTTATTAAATTTATATCACCAAGATTTTTACCCTAAATAAAATGTGTACTCGGTTAGTTTGATTAAATTAATTTAAAGAGTACTCAATCCCTGAAACTCCTAATTTATCTAGTAATTGATGAAGAGAAAAAATTTTTAGGGGTATGGGTTCTAGTATTTTTAGGATGGGTTGTTAGTATTTATTTCCTGAGACTCTGGTATTTAACTATTAGACCTAAACTTCCTCAAAGCCTTAGTATATATAGATTATAATCATTAATCAGCTCTAGAATCGAGTGCATTCAAATTGAATTTTGCTTTTCTTTTTAGGTTTGTTACAATAATAACAATTAACTCCACAAATGTATTTATTATTGCTTTTTAAAAAGCCTTTAATTGCTTTTAGTAAAAAATTATACAAAAGATGTTGTGAAAAACATCTTTATTTTTTTATTTCTAATTTGAAAATACTAAATTCCCTTCATGTGGAGTTTGGACCTGTCTATTGCTATACAACGCAAAAACTATAGTATATGGTCATAAAATTAATGTTAATGTTGGGTTTCGTGACAAGGGCCCAACCTACAGATGGCTTTTGAAGTAACCGGAACTAGTATTATGGTTATCTCATATCTTGCACCAGTACTTATGTACTAAATTAACCTCAGAAAAAGTTCATTTCTCTTTACCCTAAGATCTTGCACTCGGTCAACCAATTTTTAAGGGTTGAGCATTAATTCTTTAACTCATTACTTCAAAACTTCAAAACTTCCTCAGTCATTACTTCTTATTTCAAGACTTCAAGACTTCTTACTCATTACTCATTACTCATTACTCATTACTCATAATTCATCCACAACCAATAACTTTGGGTAAAGATGCGAGGGTCTGAGTTATGGAGTCGGCGATCGCCCCGCCAACAGTAAAAATCTTTTTCACCAATCTGGGAAGGTGCTATAAAAGTGTTGATGCAGAATTTTAGCTTAACGCAAGTTTTTATCAAGATTTTTGCTGCACTCCAGACCGCTTGCTTGAAAAGGCAATTATCAACTGTCGTATTCACAAGTGATGGAGCGGGCCTCAATAAAGATACGTTTGACATCACTATGAGCAGCACGAATGGTGTCTTCAATTCGACGGATAGCTAATTCGATTTGATCAGAAGATAAATCATCTTGAAACTCAATATTTAAAGCTAATAAAATATCCCTTGGCCCGAGTTGAAATGTGATCGGGGATTCTACCTTAAGGACAGCTTTATCTTCTGTCACTAACTTCGTGATACTTTGTCTTATTTGAGGATCAGCACTTTCTCCTACTAATAATCCTCTGGTTTTAGCCACCAGCATAATAGCAACAATGGTGAGAATAACTCCAATAAAAATAGAGGCTAAGCCATCATAAAAAATGTTCCCTGTAAACTCACTCAAGAATACACCCAACAGAGCCACTGCAATACCTAGTAAGGCGGCGCTATCTTCAAAAATCACCACGAAATTAGCGGGATTTTTACTGCGCTTAAGAGCTTGCCAGAAACTGATGTCTTTGTCAGAACGTTCTTTTTTAAACTCTCTCAAGGAAATCAAAAGGGCTGTTCCTTCAAACAGGGCAGCAACACAGAGAACTCCATAACTCACCATAACGTTAGTTGATTCTCTAGGATGCTCAAAAGACGTAAATCCCTCATAGATTGAGATCCCACCTCCTAAACCGAAAATTAACACGGCTACAATCAGAGACCAGAAGTAAATCTCTTGGCCATGTCCTAGGGGGTGGTCCTCATCAGGCTCTTTTTTGCTTTGTTTGAGACCGTAAAGCAATAAGACCTCATTAATCGAATCAACAACTGAATGAATTCCCTCAGATAACATGGCTGAACTACCGCTAATTCCAGCCCCAATAAATTTGGCTACCCCAATAGCAATATTGGCAATCATAGCGGCATAAATTGAGCGGGACGAACCTTCTGACATATTAGCAATAAGAAATTTGAAACTCTTTGGATTTTACAAAATAAACTTTCTTAACTCTCAACATTATACCGAATTGTCATTTTTTGCGGGGTCTGTTGCCAAAACTCCCCGTGGTCACGTACCGATGTTAGAATATAAAAGGCAAAATTGAGTTAAAATAAATAAAAATAATTGAGAGAATAGGCAGTGGAGTCCCGATACCAAGCAGCAAAAATTGAGGCAAAATGGCAAGAAAACTGGAAAGAATCAGGGTTAGACGAAACACCCCTGGCATCTACAAATAAGCCGAAATTCTACGCCTTATCTATGTTTCCCTACCCTTCAGGAAGCCTACACATGGGCCATGTGCGTAACTATGTAATAACAGATGTAATTGCTAGGGTAAAACGGATGCAGGGTTATCGAGTTCTCCATCCCATGGGTTGGGATGCCTTTGGATTGCCCGCAGAAAACGCAGCGATTGACCGTGGTGTGGCACCAGCAGCATGGACAAAACAAAACATAGCCCAAATGAGGCAGCAATTGCAGCAGCTAGGTTTATCCTTAGATTGGAATCGAGAAGTGGCTACCTGTACACCAGAATACTATCGCTGGACTCAGTGGTTATTTTTACAATTTTATGAGATGGGATTGGCCTATCAAAAGGAAGCAGCAGTAAATTGGGACCCCATTGACCAAACGGTATTAGCTAATGAACAAGTAGATAGTAATGGATACTCCTGGCGCAGTGGTGCAAAAGTAGAACGCAAACTACTAAAACAATGGTTTCTAAAAATTACTGACTACGCAGAAGAATTACTACAAGATTTAGACAAACTAAAGGGTTGGCCAGAAAGAGTAAAACTAATGCAGGCTAACTGGATTGGTAAATCAGTAGGAGCATATTTGGAATTTCCGGTAGTGAATCAAGAAGAAAAAATAGCAGTATTTACTACTCGTCCTGATACAGTCTACGGAGTAACTTATGTGGTGTTAGCGCCAGAACACCCCCTAACCCTAAAACTAACTACCCCAGAACGCCAAGAAGTGGTAAAAGCGTTTATCGAAGAAATGAAAAACAAGGGCGAAGTAGAGAGAACCGCAGAAGATAAACCAAAACAAGGGGTATTAACCGGGGGAATGGCAATTAATCCCTTTAATGGGCAACAGGTACCTATTCTAATCGCCGATTATGTACTGTATGAATACGGTACAGGTGCAGTTATGGGAGTACCAGCTCATGATAGTAGAGATTTTAAATTTGCTACAGAAAAGAAGCTAGAGATTAAACAGGTAATTGTACCTTCTGGTACAGAGGCAGGGACAGAGGCAGGGACAGAAGCAGGTACAGAGGCAGGTACAGAGGCAGGAGAGTTAAAAGAAGCTTATACAGACCCAGGTATACTGATAAATTCAGATCAATTTGATGGTATGCCTTCAACAGAAGCTAAAGAAGCGATAATCGCCTACGCAGAATCGGAAAAGTTCGGCAAAAAACGCATACAATACCGTCTACGAGACTGGTTAATCTCCCGTCAACGCTACTGGGGTGCGCCTATACCGATTATTCATTGTGATGACTGTGGCAGTGTACCAGCTACAGATTTACCTGTAACTCTACCAGAAAACGTAAAATTTACCGGACGTGGTCCCTCTCCTCTAGTTCAATTGTCAGAATGGGTAAATGTAGATTGTCCTCAATGTGGGAAGGCCGCTAGACGCGAAACCGATACCATGGATACTTTTATTGATTCCTCTTGGTATTTCCTCCGCTACACCGACGCAGGAAACAGTGAATCAGCTTTTAGTAAAGACAAGGTAAATGATTGGATGCCCGTAAATCAGTATGTGGGGGGAATAGAACACGCGATTCTACACCTACTATACTCCCGTTTCTTTACTAAAGTGTTGCGCGATCGCCAACTGTTAGATTTTGATGAACCCTTTGAACGTCTCTTAACCCAAGGCATGGTTCAAGGTATAACTTATAAAAATCCCGTAACAGGTAAATATATACCAAAGACTCAAGTAAATTCAGAAAATCCCACAGACCCTAATACCGGAGACTCTCTAGAGGTATTCTATGAGAAGATGTCTAAATCTAAGTACAATGGTGTAGATCCTCAACAGGTAATTAGTAAATACGGCGCTGATACAGCCAGAATGTTTATCTTGTTTAAAGCACCCCCAGAAAAAGATTTAGAATGGGATGATGCAGATGTAGAGGGACAATTCCGCTTTCTTAATCGGGTTTGGCGTTTAGTAGATGATTATAGTAGCCAAAATCAGCAACCAAGCCAGAAAACTGATCAAAAGGCAGAAAAAAACCTGAAACGCAGTATTCACACCGCAATCAAAGAAATATCTGAAGATTTAGAGGGTGAGTATCAATTTAATACCGCAGTTTCAGAATTGATGAAGTTGAGTAATGCCTTAGGTGAATTTAAATCCCCCACAACAAAAGTGTATAAAGAGGGGATTGAAACCTTAGTTAAGTTAATTGCACCTTTTGCACCTCATTTAGCAGAAGAATTGTGGCAAAAACTAGGCTACAGTGAATCCATACATCAACAAGAGTGGCCCCAATTGGACCCTCAAGCCTTAGTGGTAGATGAAATTACCCTAGTGATTCAAATTATGGGTAAAACTCGCGGGACAATCCAAGTACCAGCAAAAAGCGATCGCGCTACCCTAGAAAAATACGCTAGAGAATCTGAACCCGGACAACGTTATCTAGAAGGTAAAACAGTGAAAAAGGTCATTGTTGTTCCTGATAAGTTAGTTAATTTTGTAGTAACAGGGTAATGAGTAATGAGTAATGAGTAATGAGTTAAAGAATTAATGCGATCGCGCTTAAAAATTGATTCTCGCCTGTTGGCCAATTTCTGTACTTTTTTAGGAGTGCAAGATATGAGTAGGTGTTTCAATAAAGCAAACATTAGTTTAACTTTAATCATGATTTCTCAACTGTAGTTATAAAACCCAGTGATTATCATTCGATAAGTTTGTAGTAGGGCTTTAGCCCCAATACTGTTCGGTTAAGAGAAAATTATTGATTAGAGTAAGGTTGAAAGGAGATTAGGTACAAAGCCAAAAACCCCTCTGTTGAAGCTCCCGTGCTCCGGTGCTCCCTGCTTTCTCAGAAGGAATATGTTTGATTCAAAACCTACGCAGTATTGGCTTTAGCCCTATCAAACTCAGAAATCTTACCGCGCCGATGGGGTCATTTAATCTTTTCTGTATATTTACAGACCTTTAGTTCAGACCAAAGCATCTTTTCCACTCATTTACTGGTGATGATTGAGTCTTGAAGTTTTGAAGTCTTGAAGTTTTGAAGTAATGAGTTAAAGAATTAATGCGATCGCGCTTAAAAATTGATTCTCGCCTGTTGGCCAATTTCTGTACTTTTTTGGGAGTGCAAGATATGATTCTAGTAGTATATACTGGAAAAGAAAAAGAAATTTAAGTATGTAAGAACGGCCAATTATTTTGAATAAAGACGTAGTTTATCAAGGCAATCAAAAACCTCAAATTGAGCTAAAACAAGGGACTTCACTAACATTTCGTCAGATTGATTCCCTTTTTCAATCGGGACTATGGAGATTCAAGGGGAAAAACCAAATAATTTTTCAACCAACAACTTCACTTTTTCAGAGACTATTTCCCTTAACATCTACCTATACAAAATTTGACACAATTTTTAAATTTCGATCTGAAAAAATTATTGAGTTTGAACAAGTTTTTTTCGATGGAATTATACAACAAGAAGATAAATTCTTAATTCTCGATGGGATTTATAGTTTATCAACTCCTTGGGAACCTCTACAAATTGCTAGAATTATTCAAAAGCTAGAACCTACATCTCTGACAATGGATGAATTTGAGAAATGTGGGAAATTAGCCACCAATTCCTCCCTAAAATCAGATGAATCTTTAGCTACTCTTAAAGATGCGGAGCAATTTAAATTAGAAATAGATCCCTTACCAATAATTAAAAACTATCGCGTTCTGTTGGAAGCAAAGATAAACAACAATTCTTTTAATTCTTTAGAAGCTATTTTATTTATTACTTTTCCCCTAGAAAGTGAAAAACCTAATAGTATTCAATTATCTCCCAGAAATTTATCCGAGGGGTTACAACCTGGCCAGGTAAGTTTGAATTGTGAATCATTAGAACAATTTTCAGAGGGTGATTGGTATTCCATAACAGAAACAAAAGAAACTAATTCTAAATTAATTAATATTAACTTAGACTATCAACAGAAATTACCTAAAACTAATTGTACTTGGTTTAGTAAAACAGAAAATGATTTAGAATCACAGATTCTTCTGGTAATGGGAGAACATATAGCTGTTAATTTAACAATTAATGGGGAGATGGTTACGGGTAGTATCAATGCTTCTGGATATGATCTTAAAAATATCAACCCTAGTAATTATCAAGCAACAATAGTTGGTGAAATAGAAAAAAGTCCAGTAGTAGAACAATTACGCCAATATCTTGAGGCAGAAAACTCAAAATTTACTGGATGTTGGTCAACTGATATAGCAAACATAGGGGAGATAAAATTACAACAAAATAGTAATAAAGTCTTAGGAACTTATCATCCTCAAGGAGAAGCTTTAGGAGGAGAGATTATCGGAACTGCTGAGGGGAATTTTTTAGAATTTAACTGGACTAACAGCGAACAAAAAGGATGGGGATATTTTCGCTCTCTCAATCAAGGTGGTATGTTATCTGGAATGTGGGCATCAAGTGATTTTCCCAATAAATCCCAAGGAGTTGTTGCTATTTGGCAGTTACCTATCAATGTTGAAACTGCATCTCAAAATGATGACATATTTTTAAGAGAGTTGCGCTGGTTAGGACATCGATTAGCTGTTGAAAATCGATTTGAACAAGCAGTTACTGTATTAGAAGAAGTTTTAAGTTTATATCGTCATCAACGACATCAACTAGATATATCGTCTCAAGATGAATTGTCCTATTTACAGGCTGAGGCTTTTACCCTAGTATTTTGTCTGCTACAGTGCAATATTTACTCTGGTAAATATAATAAATTAATTGGCAATTTAGATCATCTTATTAAAGTAATACAATTATTAGGCCCGGAAGAAAGTGCCAGTAGATTATTTAAAGAACGTACAACTTCTATTAGACAAAATTTAATTAATTTTCAACAAAATTGTCAACTTTATATTGAAGATTTAAAAATAAATAAATTTTTACTAGATAATGAAAACAGTCGAGGTTTTATTGGAATAAATTGTATACGAAAAAACGAGGATAGCGATATTATTATTAATAAAGTTTTCCAAGACAGTCCCGCAGAATTAGCAGGAATTGTCCCAGGAGACATCTTAATTCAAATAGGAGAAATTGAACTTAAAGAGATTTCTAATCAAGAATTTTATCAGCTATTATTAGGTCCAGCTAATACCGAGATTAATATTATTATTCAAAGAAAAGATAGAAGAATTGCCTTTAACTTAACCCGCAAGCCATCTCCAACAAATCCTTTGGTTCAAAAACCGGAATTTGACTATTTTATTAATAATTTTGAAAAATACTATCATAATTTAATCACTGCAACAAAAAAAGAATTAAATAATTTAGAAATATTAAGTGAGAAAATCGCTAAAGCAGAAATAGATTTTATTGAAGCTTGGATTATTTTACGTAATTATCTGGATATATTTGGAGAACAAATTAATTTAAATATTCAACAGTTTTTAGAGTGCAAAGAAAAAATATTTGCTGAATATCCAAATTTTTTAGAAGATGTTAATTTATCAATCACTTTCATTAGACAATTAGGAGAAAATCTCAAAAACAAAAATAATTATAACCATACTGGTCAAGAATTAGACAGTAGAGAAATTCTAGAATTAGACCGAAGAATTGAAAAATTTTTATTAGATAATCCCGATTTATCTAAGATAGAAACTAATTTATTTCGTCACTACTTACACTCTTTTCACATACTGAATAACCTTAGCTTTGAAATCGACCTTCAACATAACTTTATGTCAAGAATAGATATAGTCAAAAGTTTTGAAGAAAATCAACAAAACTCTCGAACAATGCTATCAAATCTAACTCATCACCTTGAAAGATGGCGCAGTAAATTAGTCAATGATTTAGAAAAAATTGATGCTTTAGAACAAGCACAGCCTTTGTTTGCTAAAGTTCTGGAGATATCAGTTGCTTTAGGAGATACTAATGAAGCACTAATTCTTTCGGAAAAATCTAGAGCGAGAGCTTTTGCCGACCTTTTAGCAACACGCTTTAATCGAGATGTTAGTCAAGATTTAATTAATTTTCCTCTTACTAGCCCAGAAATTAATTTTGAGCAAATTCAACAATTAGCTCTAACTTATTCGGCGACGATTGTTGAATATTTTGTCGTTAAGCAAGAAAAAAGCGAAGCAAAAGTTTATATTTGGGCAGTACAGACGAATGGTTCTACTATTTTGAAAACCATTGAATTAAATTCTGAGCCCCAACAGCCAAATTTTTGTTTATCAAATTTGATTATTAGACTTAGAGAAAGTTTTAGTAATAACTTAGATAGCTCTTTTGACAATTCATTTAACTCTGCTTCCTCAAGGGAATTAGAAAAGAGTCGAACCTTATTAACCGAACTATATCAACTGTTAATTGAACCAATAGAATCTTTTTTAAACACATCTTTGACAAAACAAGTCATCTTAATTCCTCATGAAACTTTATTTTTAGTTCCTTTTGCTACCCTGCTCGACCCCAAAACTAATAAATATTTAATCGAGGAGTATTCAATAATTTTATCCCCCTCGATTCAAACCCTCAATTTAACTCAGCAAAATTTTATGATTACGAAGGAAGTACAAAATGTTTTAGTAGTAGGAAATCCCGAAATGCCCTCTTTTGGTTCACCACCCCAACCATTACCACAACTTCCATATTCAGAAACTGCGGCTAAAGCAATATCAAATTTATTTAAAATAGAACCACTTTTGGGAAAACAAGCCACAGTCAGAGAGATTCTCACTCAACTTCCGAAGGCGAGAATAATCCACTTTGGGACTCATGGTGAATTTAATGACCTGCAACCCTTAGACAGTGGAATTGCCCTAGCCGCTGAAGGAGAAGAACAAGGCTTTCTCACGGTAGGAGATATTTTAGCTCGGTTCGCACCTCCTCAAACCTTGTCTTTAAATGCAGAATTAGTGGTTTTGAGTGCTTGTTCCACAGGATTAGGAAAAATTACAGGAGACGGGGTAATTGGTTTAGCTCGTGGTTTGATGGCGGCTGGAGTTAAAGCTGTGTTGGTATCTCTGTGGGAAGTGCAAGACTTTCCTACTGCTTGTTTGATGTTGCAGTTTTATAAGTATCTTCACACTGGAAATACTCCCAATGCGGCCTTAAAACAAGCACAAGTATGGCTGAAAAATTTAACTAACAAGGAATTAAGTACATGGATGCGTCAAGAGAAATTACCTCTTAAGTCAATGGAGAAACAAAAACTAAGAAATTGGCTACAACAAGAACAAACACAAGGAAACTCATATCCATTTCAACATCCCTATTATTGGGGGGCTTTTTATTTAATTGGGTCTTAAACCTGAAAATTTTTCTGTAGCATTGTATTTTCTAAACTGATTTGTAAGATAAATCTGTCTCCTGGTACTCCCCAAAAACTAAAGTAAATATAGCTTTGTTCGTCGTTGACCTGTCGAGTAAAATCAATATCGTCCTGCCAAAAATCTGCTCCCGATTCTTCCAGGATTTTAGCTTCTAAACCTATAGGTAAATAATCATCCCAATCAGGTCTTATTTCTACTAAAATATCAACGAAATCATCTTCACCATTTTTAGTGGCGATAATTAGTTCTAAAGAAGCATCCCCTAATTCTATAGTTTGTTTTTGTGCTTTAGCTTGAGGGGATTCTTCAGGGGCAATTTGGGACAAACTTAAAGCAAGTTGCCATTGAGTTTCAATATCTTCTGTTGTCTTTAGTTTTTCTTGTAAACTATTGATTACTTCAGGAGTATTTACTTTAATTTCGCCTAATTTTTGGGCAGATAAACGCACTATATTGATATCTTCACTATTGAGACTGGTTAATAATTCAGGAATTAATCTATTTAACTCTTCTTGGTTACTAGTATTCATTACCGAACCTAAAGCAGAAGTGGCAAAAAAATCGGGATTGGTTTTTAAAGCGGCAATCGTTCCACCAACTATTTCTTCTAAATCCCAGTCAGGGGGGATGTTAGATTGTATCCAACTTCTTAAATTAGTCCAAATATTATCTTGTGTTATTATTTCTACTGAAGAAACATCTGTAATAGGTATATCTAATATTTCTGTCAATTCCCCAGCATCAAATTGAGATTTAATCCTTTGACAACCTTCTAATGAACCAGTTATTGTTAATTTGATACTACCATCCTCTATTCTAATTTTTATACCATCTTTGCCAAAAAACTTTGTAATTGTTCTCAAAATATTTAACATAAAATTAAAGTTTAATTTTAATGGGTCAATCTGTAGAGTAATAATAATTTTTCCTTGCTCTTTATTTGGAAAGTACGGCCTATAGTTTCCTTGCCAAGATAAAATTTGCGCAAATTGATCTATGAGTATATCGTATATATATTTATTTAATAGTCTTTTTAGTTCTTGACTTATTTCTTTAGCATTCAAATCATTAGGCAATACATTGTGCTTTTTGAGTTCTTTACAGACTTTGGTTATATGTTGGGAAACTGTATTTGGCTTCATGCCAAGCTTTTTGCCAATTTCTTGGTAATTATCTGCACACATAAACTCTTTTAGTACCTCTTGAGTACGAGGTGTTTGGTTTAAAAAAACTTTAATAATTGCCCATCTTTCTGGATTGCTTATATTGTTCATTTTTATAGGTAAAGTTAATAAAAAAATTAGCTACTTAATCAACATAAATAATAGATTTGTATTGATTATTTATGTTTTAGTTTTTTGCATAATCGCCATTTTATACTTTAAATAATGTGCCAATTTATAAATAATCTATTTTTATACATAATGACTGTCTCTTTTTGTGTGAGTTTGATTTAATATTTTTGTTTTTTACATAATCTTCATTTTAGACTTTAACTAATGTGCAAGTTGATAAAGAATCTATTGTTATACATAATATATGGCCCTTTTTTTCTGAGTTTGATTCAATTGGTTTAGTGACGAAATTAAAAACGAACTCTGATGAATTCCAATACCTTAACAACCCCATCTAAACAAAAACAGCAGGAGTTTATAAGTCGTTTAAACCAAATTGACTTCGGCTGTATAGCTTTTAAACTCATGAACCCTGAAGAGGGTACTGCTTGGACTTTAGAACAAGCAACACAAGCTATAGAACAGTATCGACTGTTTCTCATCCTTAATTACCTTTACCCCAATGAAACAATTGTTCCTTCTAGGGTAATAGATCGCGTATGGCATACACACATACTTGATACTTATAAGTATAGAGCAGATTGTCAAACTTTATTCGGTGATTTTCTAGATCACTTTCCATATTTTGGAGTTAGAGATGAAAGCGATCGCCACTCTCTAGAAGGCGCATTCAATAAAACCCAAGCCCTTTGGGTGAGGCATTTTGGGGTAGAAATGTAGTTCATCGGGGGTTGTTAAGGTAAAATCATTTGTCACTCGTGAGTTGTTTAAGTTAGTCATTTAGTACACTACCATTTTAGGAGTAATTTCATGAATAGCACAAGAATGAATCAAAACAATCAAGCTGCCTTTTGCTTTTTAGTTCAGAAATCTGCCTTTTGTTTTCTTTCTCAGGAAGATAGCCAAAAATTACAACGTCCTAGTGTCAAGTTACACTTGAGTGATTTAACTAAATCTGTTCAGTTGTAATTGGAGTAGGTAAATAGAGTGGGCATTAATTGCCCACTTTTTTGTATATTTATTCAGCAAGTCCTAGTTAGATATTGCTGAAAATTTCTCCATCTTAGCGGCTTCTGCTTCCATTCCTAAGTTACTAAATCCTTCTTTCGCTAAACTAGCATAACCCATTGCTGATTCTACATCTTCTTGCTGTTTGGCGACTATCGCTAAATACTGATAACAAAAAGCTTCAGAACGTCTATCTCCGTGTTGTTTTGTAAGCTTTAAAAGCGAGAGTAATTCTTGTTTTGCTTCTGCCAACTTATTTTGCTTAATTAAAATTACCGAAATTCGCGAACGAACATAAGCAATACCTCTTTGATAATCGCTAGTTTTGGCAATCTCTAAAGCTGTTTGATAAGTGTCTAAAGCTGTGTCGAGTTGTTGAGATTGGGTATAAATTTCGCCTTGATAATAAAATAGTTGACATTTTTTTTCTGAGTAGGTGGGAATCGTTTCTGGTAAAGTATCAAATAATTTTTGGCTGCTATTGAGCCATGTTTTCACTGTTTTCCTATAATTGGGTTTTTGTTTACGAATATGAAGAGCGGTAATATATAATGATAAGTCTAATTGCCAATCAGCAGCACAATATTCTTTTAAATTCCAGGCTTCGAGAGCAAGTTTCATTGCTTCGCCACTAGCATCGCTTTGATCAATTCGAGCTAAGGTTTGGCTTTGATGAAATTTGGCTTCAGCTATCATTAGTTTATCTTCTTTGTCTTGGGCCTTTTCTAATAACCAAACTAACCAGATTTTTCTTTCCCTCCAATATCCTAATATACTAGTAAATCCTTTTAAACCTTGCCAAAAGTTCTTAACATCTAAATAGCGATCGCTTACAATACACCACTCAACCACTGAACGCAAATTAATCCATTCTGTTTCTAACTCTTTGTAATCATGCCATTCATTGGCAGAAAGAGAACGATAGGGTTCCACTAATTGTAAATACCATTGTACTTGGCGATCGCGCACTTGGGTTTGATAGTCAGGTTGTTGGTTTAATTCTAGTTGTAAATATTCTTGAGTGAGAGAATGAAGGCTATATTGTTCTGTTTTTTCAGGAAATAATAGATATAAGTTGGTTAGGTGTTCTAGATGAACAGAAGTTATCTTTTCCGTGGTTTGATTAATATAGGCGATCGCTTTTGTACTAGCAAATTGAGTAAATAGAGAGGCAATCAATAGACATTGATAGGCGGGAGTTTGAGAGAGAGATTTAACTAAATCGGCAAAACAAAATTTTAGTAATTCATCGGGTGTTTTATTGATCACCATGGGAATTAGCTCGTTAGGAACTCCTGTGGTGATAATTTGTGCTACTAAATAGGTAATAGCTAAAGGTAATCCTCCCGTCTGCTTATAAATTGAGCTGATTTGGTTTGGAGACAGGATTCTTTGGCACTTTTTTGCTAAATCATCGATTAATTCTGCACCTGGCTTGGGTTTTAAGTGAGTTAGAGAAATCGAACAACTGTTTGGTTGAGCAAAAGGTATGCGACTGGTAATAATAATTTTAACGGTTTCAGGAAAATTAGAAATAAGGTTGGCGATCGCATCTCGATCTCTCACTGTTTCCAAGTTATCAATAATTAAAAGAACGAGTTTATGATTGAGATGATTGATTAAAAGTTGTAATTGTTTGATAAAGTCTAAAGAGGGTTCGAGAGGAAATTTTAAAGTGTCGCTCATCGTCCGCAGGATATCACTTAAACATTGGTCTGCCCCCAATAATTTAGGCATGATACTACTTCCTACTATATGAGTAGTTTGAGCCGAAGTAAAAATTAGTGCATCAAAAGAAAGAGGATGAGTACGATCTTTACTCACTTCTAGACAATAATGAGCTACTTCTAAAGCCAGAGAAGTTTTACCACTTCCTCCCATTCCTTCAAGACAAATTATCTGTTCTCTGCATTTAGGGGATAGTAATTTCAAGAGACGATTAAATTCCTTTTCATAGCCACGTAGTTTTGTATAACGACGAGAAGGAAGATTATGAAAAATAAGTTCTTGTGTCGGTTTAGTTTTATATATTTTCTGCCAATGTTGGTCAAAAGCTCTTAAATTCCTGTCAATATAGGCCAATTCTTCTGGTGAGAACCAAAGTTTTAGGGTAAATCTCCAGTATCGAATTCCTCTAACGTTCTTTACGTTCTTTATTTTGTTTTTAACTCGATTATCTTCTAAAAGTTTTAGGTTTTCTTTGAGTATCCTGTTTAGAAGATATCTCAAGTGATCTTTAGACTTATCTTTAGATTGAGAGGCAGGGGAAGTTGATAATGTTTCCTTAGGTTCAAATATTTTTGTAATTAATAAGTCCTCTAAAGTTGTATATACTTCAAGATTAGTTTGAGACCATTTAGTTTCTAGATTGAGTGACGATTCTGAGGACGGATTTTGTTGCCTGTCATAAGTGAGCAGGTTTTCTAATAGTTTACGTATTTTTTGTTTAAGTAGTTCTGATTTTGAGCTAGGCATTGTAAGGCGATTAAGACAATCAGTTGGTTTGATTATACTTAATCGCCTAAGTTTTTATGTATCAAAGGTTTCACTCAGACCAAAGCATATTTACTCAAAGTTACTGGTTGGGGTTGAGTAATGAGTTTTGAAGTAATGAGTTAATGCTAAACGCTTAAAAATTGATTCTCGCCTGTTGGCCTATTTAGTACTTTTTTAGGAGTGCTTTGGTCTAAACCTATTTTCTAATAGTTTATTTCTTAATCGCCTGAACTCTTTATGTATCTAAGGTTTCAGCGAAAGGTCGAAAAGTTTGACAGATTCTGTTCGTTCTCTCATGATCGCAGTGTGACCAAAACCATAAGTTATGGACACCAAGAGTAAAACCAATATTTACTCCTCAACTCCTAATCTTAGTAACCGAATAGAAATACTGTGAAAAGTTAGAATGAATAATAGATATAAAAAATACGAACTAAAAAGCGATCAGGAAATTGTTCGCCAAATTATTGAAGGAGATGAATGGGCAGTAGCCTATCTCTTAATAGTAAGATGTGGTTCTCGTCTGAGTTTTCTAGCAAAAAGAAAGTTTCAAACTTTAGGAATTGAGTTCGATGATCTTGTTAATGAGCTTTTTATTCAGCTTAAAAAAAATGATTGGAAAGCTCTCCGGGATTTTCGAGGACAAAGCCAGTCAGGAAAAGCTTGTAAACTTGAAAACTACATAAGCTTAATCGCTTCTCGACTTCTTTTGAAGAAAATGGATCGGGCTGTGAAAGATATTGATTGGATTGTTTCTCTACATGAGGTAGAGGGTTGGCTAATTCCCGAGGAATCAGCTAAGCGTCGCCAACTAGTGGAATCTATCAGGGAAGCGATCATGTCTTTAGAAAATAGTGTCGAACGGGAAGTGCTTCTACTTTACAAAATCGAAGGACATAGCGTGCAGGAAGTGGCACAAATATTGAAGATTAGCACTGGGAATGTCTATACCAGATGCAGTCGTGCTTTGAAAAACCTTCGTACATTGCTGGAGGAAGCATGTCTTTATGTGTAGTTGTCCCAACGAACAAAAACTAGCTCTCTTAATTGAGGGAAAGCTAAGTGATACGGAAGGGAGAAAAATTCTTCAACACATAGCCGAATGCCAGCAATGTGCTCATTTGTTAATATCTTTTATTGAACTTAAAGATTTAGAAGTAAATGGTTTGTTACCTAAAATTACTCAACAAACCCAAAACAAAGCTTTTCAGGCACTGGAAAAACTGATCGGAAGGTCTCTATTTTAAGATTTTGCTAAAGATACAAGATATTAAAGAAGGGAAAAGAATAAAAAAAATATTCGAGCTTTGTAAGAAATAACAATCTAAACTCCTCTTAATTATCAGAGAACGATAATTCAGTAAATACATAGTTTGAACAGGAGGTTAAAAGTAATAAATTGTTTGGACTGAGATCTTGCCCTGGATGAAACAAAAATGAAATTGGTAGAAATAATTAAATGTGGCTACGGTAAATGCTCTGCTTCTGAGTGTAATTGCAAGGCTTATGAGAGAAGTGGTAAAACTTGTGGCAATTGTAAACATAATTACGACCGTCATTGGTAAATTATCGTTATTTAAAAATACTAAGAGATAAAATAATGATACAAGAAACGAAAATAAATAAAGAGCAAATATTCTCTGTTTTTCCTTATAAACCTAAGCATATTGGTCAAAACATGGTTATCATGTCTCAATCAATATATGAGCAATTACAGAAAACCAGTGATAGCGAATATTTCTTTGTAGAAGTTAGTTCTATTGATGGGGAAAATAAGGGTTATGGTTTTGCTTGGCATGAGGAAGAACACGATAAGTTTCAAGGTGATTCTGAGTCCAATTACCTTGGTTTGGAATCTCCGTTAATGGATACTTGTTTATTAAGTCCTGATGACTCGGTAAAAATTAGAGTTTTACCCTCTGATGATATTCAAACTGCTACCAGTATTCAATTACAAGTAGTAGGAGATGATGTTAACAAACTTCAGACAGAAGATGACTTACGAAAACTCAAAAATAGAATTTCGGGTGGAGATGTTGTCTTAGGAGAAAATACTCGTTTTGTTGTTCCCTTTTCTGCTGATAGTACAACTTATTGGATTACCTTACGAGTTGTTAAAGCTGAACCTGCAAAAGTACCTGTTAGATGTAATGAAAAAACAAGCATTACCTTTGATGGAGTCTCACTGAAACCAAGACAAACAGATGTTAGTTTTGCGGATGTTGGTGGTTTAAAAAGACAAATTAGCTTACTTCGTGAGGTGATTCAATTACCGTTAGAACATCCTGAAATTTTTAGACAATTAGGAGTTAATCCCCCTAGAGGAATTTTACTTTATGGTCCACCGGGCAATGGTAAAACCATGTTAGCAAGAGCTTTAGCTAATGCGATCGACGCTAACTTTTATATCATCAATGGACCTGAATTAATGTCTAAATTTGTCGGAGAAGGTGAACGCAAATTAAGAGAGGTATTTGAAAAAGCCAAGCAAAACGCCCCTAGTATTATTTTCTTTGATGAGATTGATTCATTTGCGGGGAAAAGAGACTCTTTTACGGCTGAATTTGAAGTCAGAATTGTTGGTCAATTATTGTCAATGATGGATGGATTGGCAGATCGGGGCAATGTGGTTATTATTGCCGCTACTAATCGCCCCAATGCGATCGATCCTGCCTTAAGAAGACCAGGAAGATTTGATCGAGAAATTGAAGTCAGTTTACCTTCAGAGTCAGATCGCTTAGAAATTCTTTCTATCTATGTCAAAAACATGGATTTAGCCTCTGATGTTGATTTAGCAGTTTGGGCGAAAAAAACATCGGGATATGTGGGAGCAGATTTAGCAGCCTTAGCAAGGGAAGCGGTTATTCGTTGTTTAAGACGTATTTTTCATCTTTCATCAGAGGGAAAATATGAACAATCTGAGCCTCTTGTTGTCTCCAATGATGATTTTTATCAAGCATTTAAGGAGTTACAACCAACTACCTTAAGAGATTTACCTCATCAATTTAATTCTCTAAGTTGGGATCAACTCTTAGCAGTGGATACCGTTAAACAAAGATTAGTTAATTTGATTGAGCCTTCCCTAAAATCCCCGGAGCAATTAAAAGCAATGGGTTTAACACCACCCACAGGAATTATTTTAGTAGGTGCATCACAATCAGGGAAAAAATCCTTAGCTTCTGCTTTAGCCCGAAAACTGGGAGTACAGTGTATTTTTGTTAGGGCTTTAGATTTTATTTATCAGGAATCAAATCGAGGAGGTAAAACCTTAGCAGAAATTTTCCGCAAAGCAAGATTGTCTTCTCCTTCAATTCTTTTAATTGACAAAATTGATTTAGCCTTTTCATCTCAGATTAAAGAAACAAGGGAAAGTTTTTTATTTGCTGAAAATCTAATTGATGAAATTCGACGCAACCGACTTTATGACAATATTTTTGTCATTGCCACTGCGAGAAGTCTTGATGATTTACCACTAACTTTGCTTGATTCTTCAGTGTTTGGGCATTTAATTGATATTCCTATCCCTTCAATTCAAGATTATGAATTGATCATTCAATCTCAACTAAAAAATTACTTAAGTTCGGAGACTAATTATCAAGAACTGGCTAATTCTTTACAAGGTTTATCCATTGGAGAAGTGTTTTATGTTTGTGAAGAATGTCTGAGAATGTTTCTCCTTCACGGCTCAATTCAACTTAACCATTTTCAACAAGCATTAGCCACTGTTAAAAGTGGAAAAATTCTTAATTAATGATTGTAATTCAATAAAATAAGGAGTAAATTTCATGAATAACCAAGGACAAAAACAAGAACAGTTACAATTTAACTTACAAATATGTGATGATACTTGGGAGCGTTTGCTTTGTGCTTTAGAGCGACTAGAATATGTAGCTGAATATCAGAAAAATTATGATATTCCTCCTGCTGTGGCTACTCGTTTAGATCGTCATAAAGACAAAGGAAATATCCAAGAATCTGCAATTGAAGTTGAATTAGAGGTTCAGCTACAGATTCAATCTTTCAAATTTATTGTCAAAACAGTTCAAAGTGAAACCGAAGCATGGTTATTACAAGACTTTATTTCTTGGTTAGCAGGAAGGGAACGCAAAGAAATGAGACGTGATCCTTTACCTGTAAATATTGTGGATGAGTATGCCATTCCTATCTTGCAATGTATTTTAGGTGAAAAGTTTAATTTACCTAAAATTCCTGACATAGCTTCTGCTCCTCGAACTGAAAAAGATATTACAAAAACAATGGAAGTTTTAGGAGCAGCCACCCAAGAAACAGATCAAATTGAAAAAGGATTTCAAGATGATCCTAATGCGAAAGCCTCTCAGCATAAACATCCGCGGGGTGAATTCCAAGATGGGATGGAACGTTTAGAAGCGATCGCTAAATCATTTAGAGAAGACCGTTGGTTTGAGCGTTTTGTTCAAGAAAAACGTTGGCAAAATCGTTAGAGATTCTAAATCATGACAACCTATTACACATTAAAAATTTCATGTCCTGCCTGTATTTATCAGGGTAAGACAGGAGGTGTTCCTTCCTATTGGTATCACAGTGATTGTGGCGGAAGGCTAGAGGTTGGTGATAACGGTTATTATCGCTGTTCTAAATGTGGCTATAAAAGCCATATAAAAAATTGGCGCTATGCTTGTCAATCCCATCAAGGTAGTTATCAAGATACAGATGCTACTCACTTCGCTGCTGCAACTACTATAGCTGCCCAAGTAATGAATATTGGCGGACGACAATGGCTTCTTAATCTCCTTTCTAACTTGGGGGATTGGTAATTATTTTTTTCAACACATTAAACACATTAAAGAGGAATTAAAAATGGCAACTTACTTTGATCTTAAAATTCGCTGTCCTGCTTGTATTGCTCTGGGAGAAGCTGGAGGAGCAGAGGCTCAATGGTATCACAATAATTGTGGTGGTAAACTTCAGATTGGTGATGACGCTAATTATAAGTGTCTTAGTTGCGGTGAATCCTCTCATATCAAGAATTGGCGCTATGCTTGTAAAGTTCATACTACTGATTTTCGACCAACTACAACTGCTCATTTTGCTAGTGCTATTTCTACCGCAGGTCAAGTAACAAGTTTTGCTGGTAAACAATGGCTGATAACTTTACTGAACAATTTAGGAGATGACTGGTAAAGGATGAATTTAATAATTAGTATTTTTTTACTGATTTTTCTTGTTTTCTTTTTCAGAAAGTATATTGCGATGATGATTCCTAATGCCAAAAATTGGGTGATATTTTTTCCTTTGGAATATGTCAAGATTGAAGACGATAATATCACTGATAATGATACGGACATTATCGATATAACTTCTAAAAAGACTAAACTAAATCAGTCTAATAACACAAAACTGAACACAAACATATCAAAGAAACAAAACAGCCGAAATAAAGCAAGGAGAATTATTAACATTATGAGTGAAGAACAAAACAGACAAACTTACGATTTAATCGTTAGTCACCCCGATCAGTTATCATCGCCACCTTATCAATGGTTACACTATCAATGTGAAGGTAATCTACAAATCAGTGACGACGGCACAATTAGCTGTGCAAAATGCGGTGTCCAACAACCTGCTTTAAACTGGTATATTTCAGATGATAATCATTTACTAGAAAAACTACCAGAAGTCAAACCTCTTGATTTTTCTACTTTATCAGCATTAGCAGGACAGTTAGCAAGTACAGCAGGTCCTAAATGGTTGCAAAAATTCCTCAGTAATATTGAGGATTAATTATTAGATAAACAATGAAGGTAGTGAGGTAAATCTGTGGAAAGATAGATAAATTATGAGGAAACAATAAAAAAAATTCTTCGAGCTTTGTAAGAAATGACGAGCTAAACTCCTCTTAATAATTAGAGAATGATAATTCAGTAAACACAAAAATAATGACAGAAGAGTGTTGATAGGATGGCAACACTGTAAAAACATATTAGTGACATAAAGCCTTTTCAGTAGACTCTAATTTCTATCAACATTCTTGCTGCACTACTAAAAAAATGCAATGAGGAAAAAACATGAATACAAAATTGAAAAATACCAAAAAATATTATTTATCCTTGGCAGTAGCTATCAGTTCAGCCCTATGCTTCTCAAATGCTTCTCTAGCTAATACTTCTGATTTAGTCAAAATAAATGCCGGACCAGAAGAAACATATCAATTAGCGGAAAAAAGCCTAAATAACTTGCCAGTTCAAAATCAACCCTGTTTGCCGGCTAATGATATTACTACAACATCTGAACTATTATTAGCAGGAGAAATTATTATTGATAGCCGCCCATCCTTTGATTCAAGATGTGGTGATTATTACACTACTCAGAAAAATGGTGATTGGTACGAATGTATTCAATGTGAATATAATAGGTACCCTTATTGCTGGAAAATACATGGCGGAAACTAATAATAGGCTAAATTCGTGACCATTTAAAGCTGTTAGTAAATATACAAAAAGTCTTGATTTAGACCAAGCTTCTTAGCATAATACCTACAACAACAGCGAAAAAATGGAATGAATTTATTTTATAAATAAAATTACCTTTTGATGATTCATGCCTCTAGGAATAGACTTTGGAACTTGTAACTCTAGTGCTGCTCTAATCATAGATGATGATTTACGCTTAGTCAAAGAACCTGCTAAACAGGGTTACTCTTTTCCTTCTAGTGTTTATCTAGCTGAAACCGGAAAATTTCTCGTTGGTCAGTTAGCCGAAAGCAGGAAGTTTAAAGATATTACTCGATACCGTCGAGAGTTTAAACGTGACTTATTACAAAACTACCCCTACATTCTAGGCAGTCAGGGAGAATATCAATTTACCCCTCAACAATTAGTAACGGAGGTATTAAAAGCATTAAAACAAGAAGCAGAAAAAATTACACTGGCTTTAGATAAAGGGACAATTACTGATGTCGTTATCACTGTTCCTGCTACTTACAAAAAAAACAAAAAGGATTTAATGAAAGAAGCAGGAGAGAAAGCTGGATTTACTTCAGTAGAACTCTTAGAAGAACCTGTAGCCGCTGCTAATTATTATAATCATCAGAATCCTAATAGTTTTCAAGAAGGAGATATTATTTTAGTTTATGATTTGGGAGGAGGAACATTTGATGCAACTTTAATCCAAAAAAGAGATAAAAGTTTTCAAGTTTTAGGGCAACCTGTAGGGGAAGAAAATTGTGGAGGAATTGATTTTGACCGTGCTATTTTTGAAGATTTAAAAAATAATTGTGATGAACAATTAAAAGAGAGTTTAAAAACGAAAGGTAACTCTCCTGAGAAAAATTCTGTTATTAATTTTTGTCGAGAGATAAAACATCAACTTAGTGGAGTTTCGGAAGCTGTTGGTCACATTCCAGTTAATCATCAACTTTATGAATTAAGTCGTAATGATTTTAATAACATGATTTATCCTTATGTGGAAAAAAGTATTGTTCTTTGTGAAGATTTAATTAAGAGTACTGGTTTGACTAATAAAGATATTACTAAAGTCCTCATGGTAGGCGGTAGTTGTAGAATTCCTTATGTTTCAGAAAGTCTCGGAAATCGGTTACAATCTTCAGTTTTATTAATTGATGAACCTGAGTTAGCGGTATGTCAAGGGGCAGCGATTATCGAAAACAACTTAAGGGGAAAACGAAGTAAAGATATTAGGAAAGAAACTATGGAAAATACAGGAAACAAAGATTTTTTAAAAAGAGCAAATGAATGCTTAAAAAAAGGAGATTTTGAACAAGCCGTTTTTTTTTATGAAAAACAACTCAAACTAAATAGAGACGATTATGAAGCTTTATTTAACTTAGGATTAGCTTATTTTTACCAAAAAAACGATTCAAAATCTAAGAAAAACTGGCAAAAACTTTTTAAAAAAAATAAAGATTATTTCGAGTATCGTATGTCAAAAATTAAAGTGAATTTGGAGGGAAACCAAAATATGCATTTGTCACAAAACTTATTAGAAATTTTACAGCAAATATTTAATTCATTGAATCCTGCCAATGTTTTTAAAGATTGGTTCAGTAGTTCATCACACTCTGATTTACCTATAGAGGATAAGATTGTAAATACTTACACCTATGAAGAATTTATAGGTTATTTTCGCTATAGTCGTCCTAAAGATGATAGGGTAAAGAAGGGAGCTATTATTAGCAAAGATGGATTAATAACTTTACTGTTCTTAGATGAATTAAATCAGATAGTTTATGATAGTAATAAACACCCTTATGGACGTCGTTTTCGCATTTCAGAATTAGATGATAAATTAGAGTATTTACTTAAAGATAACGAAGTTTATTATATTGAATATTGATTATTACTAAAAATTTTGATTCTGAGAAAACTATTGAGGAAAATTTACTATGGATCCTATTACTATTGGGTTGATTGCTTTTGGACTACTTGCTGGTGGATCATTAATTGTAGCATTGGCTAGTATTACCATAAGATATATTGTTGATTGGTTTAAAAATAGGAAATCTAAGCGAGCACTGGTTTTCGATGGAGGATTAGTGGATACGATAAGAAAAAATCCACAAACAAAAAAAAATACTGTGGTATGCGCTGAATTAGATGAGAATGCAAATCCTGTAAAAGATACTATTAAGATAGTTACTTCAGATGAGATAGAATCATCTCTTGAATCAAAACTAAAAGAAAACGATGGAGTTATTTATCTTGAAAATTAAAACTTTCTAATACAGTAGATGTATCTTCAAGCATCTCTTTCTTCAAAAAAATTTTGGTTTTTTATTAAGGTGCCATTATGACCACTCAAAACATTTATCACATAGAGGGAATACCATCTGTATTGCAAAAAAAAGAAATACAAGATGATTTAATAATTTTAGAAAAAATTATTAGAGAAATTCATGAAAAAAGTCAGGTAAAAGAAATTGCCATAACCATTAGCAATAAAAAACTTAATCGTCAAAACATCAAATCAAATCAAACAGAAAATACGGAAAAGAATCGAGATGATATTAGTTTTGAAAAAAGATCTGAACAGTATCAAGCTAAACCATCTTTATTTTCTTTAGATCAATTAATTGTTCCTGAAAACGTTAAAGAAAATATTTTATCTGCAATAGAAACTTTAAAAGTTAAAGATAAAGTTTTCAAAGAATGGAATCTACAATTAATTGAGCCTTTCCCTCGCACAGCTTTAAACTTTTATGGTAAACCAGGAACAGGAAAAACATTAGCGGCACAAGGAATTGCTAAAGAGTTAGGTAAACCGATTATTGTTGCTAGTTACGCTCAGATTGAAAGCAAGTTTCATGGAGATGGACCTAAAAATGTAGAAGCCTTATTTTATGCTGCTCAAAGAGATAATGCCGTTTTATTTATTGATGAAGCAGATTCTTTACTATCAAAAAGATTGACAGATGTTAATCAAGGTTCAGAAAGAGCGGCTAATTCTATGACAAGTCAACTTTTGATTTGTCTAGAAAAATTTGAAGGAGTAGTAATTTTTGCTACAAACTTAGTAGAAAATTATGACACAGCATTTGAAACGAGAATCAAGCACATTCAGTTTCCTATGCCAGATGAAAACGCTAGAAAACATATCTGGCAAAAACATTTACCTTCTGAATTACCAACAAAAGATGTATCTATTGACAATTTAGCAAAAGTTGATGATGTTTGCGGAAGAGATATTAAAAATGCTGTTATTGATACCGCAGTTAGAGCAGCAAGAAAAAATCAAGATTACATTGAGGAACAGGAATTTATAGAAGCAATTAATCGAATAAAATTAGAACGAACTTCTACAAAAGGCATTAGTAAATCATTAACAGAAGAGGAGAAAACCAAAGCAGAAGAGCAAATCAAAAAGGCTTTGCTAAACAAAGACAACTCATCTAATAGTGACAATAATAAAAATCATCATCATCAAGAACAATCTTAAAAAGTCAAGATAAATTCTGGAGAAGAGGGGCTTGATAGTATCAAGCCTTAAATTAATTATTTTAAATAAGTAGTTTTACTTAGAAATGTCAAATAAGCTAAAAGCAAAAATTATTACACCCCGCACTCCATAATCTAAACCATGCTCTACAACAATATATATAACGACTTATCACACGATTTAAATGAAAATGGTATTTCCGATCAGATTGAAATTGAAACGTATCTTGACGGCGATAATATTTCCGATGATTTGTCAATAGACTTTGATGAAACCGAACTTCAATTTATAGACAGCGATTTAGATATTTTTGACCCAAATCCAGATGATGAATATATTGACAACCTTTCAGAATCAGATGCTTTAGAGTCAATAAATATCGAGACTGTAGATATTGCCAATGATCTCGAACATTGGCATCAGCAAAGCTATAATGATACTTGTGCCATTGTTGCTCAAGAATTTGTCTTAGACGACATTGGGGAAGCCTATGGTATTGACTTCACTGAAAATGAATTAGTAAATACTGCTGTAGCTTCTGGAACTTATATCCCTGGTTGTGGAACTCCAATGTTACAATTAGGAGATTTGTTAGAAGCTTATGGTATTGATGTGCAGAAAACTATCCATGCTAGTTTAGAAGATATTAATCTACAACTCGAAGCAGGAAACAAAGTCTTAGTATCTATTGATGCAGACGAAATTTGGTATCCTGACGACATTGATGAGGATGATTTAGTCGCTAATTTACAAGGAATGCCAGGGCAAGAACCTAATCATACAGTACAAGTAATTGGTATTGATAACAGCGATCCTGATAATCCAATGATTATTCTCAATGATCCCGGTACACCAGATGGTAAAGGTTTAAGAGTTTCTGCAAACGATTTTCTTAATGCTTGGGAAGATAGTAACAATTTTATGGTGTCAACTACTGGTCGTAGTGTTGAGTCAAATCCTACTCAGTTTGTTTTCAATAATACTGTTGATATGAATAATGTTTTTGTAGGCAGCGTAGCAGAAGGAGATTCCAAAAAATCTTGGGGTGATTCTTATCAAGATGATGCTGATGGTGCCAGAGGTTGGGCAGAAAGCTACGCTAATAGTGGAAATATTGATAAGGCTTTAGAATTTGAGAAAAAAGCAGCAGAAGCTCAAGAAAAAGCTAATGAATATTATAGTGACGCAAAAGATGCCTATGGTAGTGTATAAAAGCGAAAAACAAATTTGCTTATATTGTTTGAAAACTTTGTCAGACTTTTCTGAGTATTAACCCAAAACACAAAGAGGTCTTTCTCACATCTTGCATCTTTACCTAATGTTACTGGTGGATGAGTAATGAGTAATGAGTAATGAGTAATGAGTTTTGAAGTCTTGAAGTCTTGAAGTTTTGAAGTCTTGAAGTAAGGAGTAATGAGTAATGAGTTAAAGAATTAATGCGATCGCGCTTAAAAATTGCTTGACCGAGCCAGATCTTAGGCTAAAGAGAAATGAACTTTTTCTGAGATTAATTTAGTACATAAGTACTGGTAAAAGATGTGAGTCTTTTAAATATACTGACTCTTTGTAACTCATAACATAAATCACTAATTACAAATAGGACAATCTTTGTTCCCATGACTACCCAACTAGAAACACAACAATTATCTAATACAGAAAAACTGCTAAAAAATATCCGTAAAACTCCCTTATTTATGCAGTTAATCCCTCAAGAAGCAGGTATAGGTTTACCTATTCCATTACGCAGAGATAAAAAAGCCTACGCTATCTTACTTTGCTTTGGGTTTAAACCAATAGAAAAAGGCAAAACTGTTTTATCTCCTCCCATTGCTAAGATTACAGTCCAATGGTCTAATCAAATCCCTGTAGAATACATTAATCTAAAATTTAATAACCCTGCACCAGAATTACAATGGTCTAAACCAATTGGTACATATCCTCATGATGCCATAGCAGGAATGACAAAAAGAGAATATTTAGAAACACGCAGTAAATTGTTAATGATGTATGATGAGATGTTTACCGAACTGGAAAATGGAAATGGTTTATCACCAGAATGGAAAGAGGAATTTAGCCATTTATTCTCAACTTTAATTGAACCTCCTTTAATTCCCTATTATCGAATTTTCGGGAGCAAGTTTTGCGATCGCTTTTTAACTCGACACTGATTAAAACAATAACAATAATTGAAAATAAGGAGAAAATAATGAACTTCTGTGAAAAATTTATTAATACCTCAATCTTAACTTCCATATTAATATTCTGATGGAAGCTATAGCGAACCTTATTATTGCTAAGAATAAAAATACACTGTAAACAATTATTGAAGAGTATTAAACCAAATATAGCCTTTTTAAGGCTGGTGAGGTACAGAGGTTATCCTTTTGAGGCAGAAGGCAGGAGGCAGGAGGCAGGAGGCTCCGAGTTAGGTACAACCTCATGAGTCCGAAAAATGCTATGGTGAAAACCTATTTATCTGGTTATCATTATTGTTTCTGCTCTTCATTATTAATTAGTTTTGTAAAACCATGGAAAATTATCAACAACAAAGACACAAAATCATTCAACTTTTTCAACAAACTCAAGCTCTTGTAACCCAAAGTAAGAGACAAGATATTGCTAAAACTTTACAAGAATCAGGGGAAAGATTTACTAATGGTAAACTATTCGTCGTCATTGCTGGAGAATTTAAACAAGGAAAATCCAGCTTGATTAATGCTTTAATAAATGAACAAGATTTATTTCCTGTTGATATTGACATTACCACTAACTTAGTTTCTAGCATTACCTATGGTAAAGAAGAAAAAATTACTGTAGTTTTAGGTGAACAGGGAAAAGGAAGAACCAAAAATATTAGCAGGGAAGAAATTTCCGACTACGTTACAGAACAAAAAAACAGTAATAACCAGAAGAAAGCACAAATGCTCATTATTGAGTCTCCTAACCCTCAATTAAAAGAAGGATTAGTGTTAGTTGATACTCCAGGTGTCGGGGGATTAAATACAGAACATACTGCTATTTCCTATGCGTTTATCCCCAATGCAGATATAGTTATCTTTGTCAGTGATAATCAAAAGCCATATACGGTTAAAGAGTTAGAATTTGTGGAGATGATTAACCGCCACTGTCAAAACTTTCTTTTTGCTATTACCAAAAAAGACTTAGGTAACTATCAAGAAATCATCAACAGTAATCGAGAAAAACTCACAAAAACCCTTAACTGTAAACCAGAAGCAATTAACCTAATTCCTGTCTCTAGTAAAGCTAAATTAGCTTATTTAAAATCTCAAGATGAGGAAGATTTAGAAGATAGTAATTTTACTGCTTTAGAAACTGAAATTTGGCAGATTCTCGAACAACAAAGAGGCTATATTTTAAGTTTACGAGCTTTAGCGGATTTAGAAAAAGCATTGAGTCAAATCAAAACGCCTTTAGAAGCTGAATGGGAAGCTTGTCAACAATCTCCTGATCAATTAGCTACAATTAAGGAAGAATTTGAGGAAATTGAACAAAGACTACAAACTTTACTCAAAAATAACAGCAATTGGCACAATAAACTAAACGATGGTTTACAGGATATTAGAGAGCAAATTGTAAATACCTATCGACAAGAAATGACCAAAATATATAGTCAAGCAGAACAAGAATTAGACAACCCGAAAATTTTATCTAATCCTGAACAACTCATCAATCAAATTGAGTTAAAAATTAACTCTCTTGTTGTTGATTTGACTGACACTATCAGTGAATTAGCAAGTGACTTAGAACAAGAAATCAAACAAAACACTCAATTGAATATTAATCCTTTTTCTAGTTCATCTTTGGCCACTATAGATAACAATCTATATGAATTTCAAGAGAATAAAATACAACGTAGTAACTTATGGGAAAAAACCCTAAATATAGGTGGAAATGCAAGCTATAAAAGCATGATAGGGGGACTTCTTGGTAATATTGTTGGTGGTTTTGTAGGTGGTGCTATTGGAACATTATTCGGGGGTGTAGGTGCTGCACCTGGAGCTGTAATAGGTTCTCAATTAGGAGCATTTTTAGGTGGCATGGGAGGGGTAGTAACAGGAACTCAAGAGGCTTTATCAAGGGAAAAAGATAAAACTAAGCGTCAAATTTTAGTAGAGGTCAAAAAATTTATCGACCAAATTCAACAACAATATTTCAATAACTTAAATTCCAGTATTAAAGAGTTACAGCGTACTATGCGAGATGAATTAACCATCCAAATACAACAAGAAAAAGAAACCTGTGAGCGCACCCTACGTTCTCTGAAAGAATCTCAAAAACTAACTCAACAACAAACCCAACGTAAAATTGCTGAACTCAAACCTATACTACAAAGAATTAACTACTTAGAGCAACAAATTACTAAACTAGCAGAAAACATAATCGCACAGAAAGAAACAAAACCCTCTAATCAGAGGGGAACTCAAACATCTACTAGAAAAGAAAAAGATCAAAAACCTCCTACTCCTACTGTAACTGTAGCATCTGAAGATGAAGATTGGGCTGATGGATAATCATAACTTACTAGAAACTGTAGAATCTATCTTTAATTCGGCTCTCGCTCAAACAGCTAATCAACCAAACCTAAAAGATTTTCATCACATTTTACAACTATCATATCAAAGACTTCATGAACCAATGCGGGTAGCTATAGTTGGTTTAATCAAAGCAGGAAAATCAACCCTAATGAATGCTTTGTTGGGAGAACAAGTAGTAGCAACAGGTACGGTAGAAGCCACTTTTAATGTTAATTGGCTCAAATATGCTTCTACCCCTTCCCTCATCGTTCATTTTAAAGATGGTAGCTCTCCAGAAACTAAATCTCTAGAAGAATTACAAGCATTGACTGTACGCCCTCAAGAAAATCAAGATTATCTTCTAAGTATTAAATATATTGAAGTCAGATACCCTAACGATATTTTAAAGACCCTTAATCTAATTGATACACCAGGATTAGATTCTTTTTATCAAGATGACTCAGACAATACTAAAGATTTTCTGCAACTTCATGGGCAAGAATTAACTGAAGTTACTCAGCAAGAAGCCAGCAACGCAGATGCAGTAATGTATTTGTTTAGTCAGAGTATTTCTACTACAGACAAATACATTATGGAAACCTTTGCTGGTTCTACTTTGAATCAAGCTACCCCTATTAATGCTATTGGTGTAATGACAAAGGTAGATACTTGTTGGTCAGATTATGATAATCCTATGACAGGAGTAGAAAAGATAGTCACTAGACTATCAGAACATCCTCAAATTAAACGATTATTTTTTAATATTTCGCCTATTTGTGGACTTCTTGCTTTAGGGGCACAAACATTAACCTTTGAAGAATTTGAAATATTAAAAAATTTAGCTCAGGTATCACCTAATTTTCTCGAAAGCAAGTTAAGAGTACAAGAACGATTTACTCAAAGAGAATACCCTGAAATTCCTGTTTCTCCAGAAAGAAGAAGATTAGTTTGGAATAAACTTGGACAATACGGAGTTTGGTTAGCTTGTTCTCTTATTCTTTCAGGAATTGATAATCTAGAAACTCTAAAAATAGAACTACTAAAATCTAGTGGTCTTCTAGAATTAAAAAAGATAATTACTTCTCATTTTGGTCATCGTGCATTTTTAATTAAATTAAATACAGCTTTATGTATTATTAATGATACTTATTTTAAACAACGTCATCAATTACCATCAGAAGCTAGAGAAATTATCGAACAAATAGTAGGACAATTTGAAGTCATCGAAGCAAATGATTTAGGCTTTGCTGAATTTAAAGTATTGCGAGATTATTATGACCAAAAATTAGACTTCGATGAAACAGAAACCGAACAACTCCTACAAATAACAGGAGAATACGGTACTGATATAATAAGTAGGTTAGGCTTAAAAGAATTTTGTAGCCACCAAGAACAAATCACAACAGCCTTGAAAAGAATGCAGTATTGGCAACAAAGGGCTTCAGATTACTTGGGAACAGAACCTAGTTCAGTTGCAGCCGCTAGTGTTTTGGCTCGCTCTTATGAAAGAATTTTGTATCAAGTTTTACAAAAATAGAGGCTAATAAATATTAATTGCGATCGCCAAGTTGGTAAGAAATGCAGGTAGCATCAATTCTCTTTAACCTCACATCTTACACCAGTACTTATGTACTAAATTAACCTCAGAAAAAGTTCATTTCTCTTTAGCCTAAGATGTTGCAAAGGTCAACTTTCACTCAAATCTACGTGATATAAACTAAACTAGAATAGTAAAAAGTAAAGAAATAGGCATGAAAAAACAGAAAGTTTACCATGTACAAGTGATTTGGGATGCTGAAGCAGATGTTTGGGTGGCGACTAGTGAGGAGATTTCAGGGTTAGCAACAGAAGCAGATACATTAGAGAATCTTAATGATAAGTTACGAGAAATGATTCCAGAATTGTTAATCTTAAATGGACTGCTAGAAGCAGATTATCAAGGATTGCTTCAGATTGAATTAATTTGTCATCGTCAAGAGATTATTTCCCTGGTATCTTAAAAATGCCATCTTCATTCACACCTCAATTAAAAAAACTTCTTTCGGATGCAGGATGTTATTTTGAACGTCAAGGAAAAGGTGATCATGAAATTTGGTACAGTCCAATTACACAAAAAAGATTTGTTGTAGATGGGACAATTAAATCTCGTCATACTGCTAATGCTGTTTTAAAACAAGCAGGACTTTCTAAAGCTTTTTAAGACTTTTTTTACGCCAATGAATGAATATTCTAAGTTCTCATTCAACAGTAGCTTGTGGCAAAGGTGGAAGATTTGAGTTTAAGACTTTTTACGCCAATTTTGAATATTCCAAGTTCTCGAATCCCAGGGAGTCAATTCTACCCCTTCAAGACTATTACTAATACCAATAACTTCCGAGCGATGTATTACAGGAATCATCACCGCTTCACTTACTAGTAAATCATTCATAGAGACTAATAAATCTTTTCTTACTTCAGGATCTAATTCTTGAGTTGCCTGTTGCCAGAGAAGATCATAATCTGGATTACAATAGCGATAATTATTATCTCCAGTCCAATTATTCTCCGGTTGAGGAATAGCATCACAAGTAAAAGTCTGGAGATAGGTAGTGGGATCTGGACTTAGATTACCAGTGGTGTACATCTGTAAATCAGCATAGAAGCGCTCAACAGTATCGCTATTAGCGGGGTCTCCAGAAAAGAAGATACTAGCATCAATACTCCTTAACTCTACCTCTACCCCAATCTCCTCTAAAGCCTGTTTAACAATCTGCTGAGTTTTTTGACGTAGGGGATTAACAGAGGTTTGAAAAACAATTTGCATCTTGATACCATCTTTATCTCGAATACCATCATTATCACTATCTATCCATCCTGCTTCATCAAGTAAAGCGGCAGCTTTCTCTAAATTATACTCATAACTATCAGTAGTAGAGACATATATAGGAGGCGCAACCACCACATTAGCAGTTGGTTTTCCCGTTACTCCATAGAGTTGAGTGGCGATCGCCTCCCGGTCAACGGCCAAATTAAAGGCGCGACGGACTCTGATATCTTGGAAAAAAGGATGAGGATATTCTACTGTAGATCTTTGGTCATTAGTTCTACTTGCACTAGGATCTGTATGATTAATCAGTATTCTCTCCATCAAAGCGCCAAAACTAGAGATAACTTGACCATTACCCGCAGCTTCTAACTCTTGGAGAATATTAGCTTCTACTTGGAGATTATAGGCATAATCTGCTTCATTAGTTTGTAAAACTGCCCTTGCCGCTGAAGTTGCATCCCCACCCCCTTTGAGTTCGATTCTTTCAAAACCTAAATTAGCAGCTTCGCGAAATTCTGGATTTGCTGTATATATAATCAAATCACCTGGTCTAAATTCTACCACTTGATAAGGTCCTGTGCCTACAGGTTGCTGATTTCCTGGCGCTTGACGGGCATTTGAACCCAGATAATCAGCAAATTGATGTTCCGGTATAATCATTCCTTCTGGACCTACAAAAACTAAAAACCAAGAGGGATTAACACTTTTAAAATTAACCTTCACTGTGTAGTCGTCAATAGCTTCTACACTTTCTACCGTTTCATAAGTTCCTGATGTAGTTGTACCAACTTCTGGATTACTAATATAATTATAAGTAAACACCACATCACTAGCAGTAAAGGGTTCACCATCTGACCAATTAATTCCTTGTTTAAGTTTCCAGGTCACTGATTTTCCATCTTCAGCTACTCCCCCATTTTCTAAACTGGGAATTTCTGCCGCTAAAAATGGTCTTAAGTTCCCCTCTGCATCGTAGCTTGCTAAAGGTTCTAAAGTAATTCTAGCCGCTTCATAATCTTTATAACCAGTAGACAGATGGGGATTAAGAATAGTTGGGGCCTGCCAATATAGTAGCCTAAGTGTTGTATCTTGTGTCTCTTGACTAGGTTGAGAGTTACAGGCAGCAAAAGTAAAAGTCAAAATTAGAGACAGACAAAATAAACAGATAGTTTGTAATTTACGCATTATTTATTGAATTAGATATATAATATATGTATCGCTACTAAAAGTATTAATGAGACTAACATAGTTATGTTATTTGACTCCGCTAACCTTCCCTACTGGATTTTTTTGGGTCTGGGTGTAAGCTGTTTCCTCTCAGTTATCTTAACAGGTGGAGATAATGAAGATTCCACAGCCACCGAAGAAGACCTAGAACTAGAAATAGATGGGAGTGGTGATTTCTCCCCAGGAGAATTACTAGGATTACTAGGCATTGGGAAAGCCCCCTTAATTTTAATCTTGGGTATAGATTTTAGCACCTGGGGGGTAACTGGTTGGATACTAAATTTACTAGTAGGTAGTTTAACAGGAGAAATTCCCCAGAGATTTTGGGGATTAGGAGGATTAATTGCCCTAGTCTCCATGTTTATTGCCATCGCCACGGGAAAAGTACTCAGCTACCCTCTGGGAAAGATTTTTGCTGAGTTTGGAGAAGATACTAATAGCGATCGCTTAATTGGTTGTGTGGGCACAGTCACCTCCAAAACCATCCCATATCTCCGAGACGGAAAAATCGGTCACGCTGATGTTTTAGACTCCTACAATAACCGAATCACAGTTATGGTGACTTTACCGGGATGGGCCAAAGTAATTCCCCATCGAGGAGAACAGATTCTCATTATAGAACAAAAATCACAAGCTTACCTAGGAATCGCTAAAGACAGTTCTGATGAAGATTACTGGCTAAATAATCACTCAAATTAAACAAAATAATTGACAAGGTGAAAAATTATGCACTTTTATCTGAATCTTATTCAATCATTACCAGCCGTGAATACCTCTCAACTAGAGGTAAAACAAGCTAAGTTACCTAATCCCAATCAAGAATCTACTTTAATCCAAACCTCAACCTCTCAAGTAGCTTTTTTACCCGGCATAAATCAAGTGAGTGGTCCAGTATTTTTCTCTGGATTAATCGCCGGATTAGTAATTTTACTCCTGTTGAGTACTTGGGCTTATACCAAAGTCTTCGTAATCACCCCCGCTAACGAAGGATTTGTGCGCACAGGAGGTATCTTTATTAAAAACAAAAAAGTAATTATCAATGGAGGCTGTGTAGTCTTACCAGGATTCCATGAAATTACAAGAGTACCTCTAAGAGAAATTTCTATCGACGTAGAAAGAACAAATAAACTAGCAGTGCGCACTCAAGACTACTTGAGAGCAAATATGCGGGTAACCTTCTATGTCTGTGTACAACCAAACCAAGAAGATGTTCTAGCCGCCGCCGCTAAACTATCTAAAGATGGCGTCATCTCCGAAAATAACATCAAAGAAGCAATTGAAAAAAGAGCAGATGATGCCATTCGCGCCGCCGCCAAGAAAAAAAGTATCGCGGAAATAGACTCAGACAAAGTCGGTTTTGCTGATGAAGTGTTTAACCAAATTCAGCACGATTTAAAAAAAGTAGGTTTAACTCTCAACAATATAGCCATTTCTGAAATTGAAGAAAGTGATACCTACGATGAAAATAACTTCTTTGATGCTCAAGGTGTACGTTTACGCACAGAAACAATACAAAGATCGACCCAACAAAAAAGAGAAGTAGAACTCTCAACCAAAGTCTCCATTGAACAAAGAGAATTAGACGCAGAAAAACAATCCCTAGAAATAGCTAGACAAAAAGAAGACGCCAAACTCACTCAACAAAAAGAAATAGCTTTACTTCAAGCAGAAAGAGAACGAGAAATTCAAGCAGCTAAAGACCAAGAAACAGCAAGAATAGAAAAAAATAAATTACTACAGACAAAAAACGTTGAAGAAGAGAAAATTAATCAAGAATTAGCAGTTCAAGCTAGTAAAATTCAAGCAGATATCTCTCTAGAAGAAAAGAACAAAGAACTAAAATTAGCCCAAACAAAACAGCGACAAGAAGCAGAAATAGCCGAAATCACTAGACAACAAAATGTAGCAGCTTCTCAATTACGGGCCCAAGTAGAAGTAGCTGAAGCAGAACAAGAATCAAAAATAGCTCAACAGGCAGCAGCAGTGGCGATCGCCCAAAAAGAAACAGAACGTCTCGCCGCAGAAGCAGCAAAAGCCGAAGCCCAAAGTGCTGTAGAAACAGCAACCCAAGTAGAAAAAGCCGAAAGAGAAAAACGACTCTCAATCATCACCGCCGAACAAGAAGCAGAACAAAAACGCATCTCAGACCAAAACGTGGTTGAATTAGATGTTTTCCGCCGTCGTCGCCAAGCAGAAATTGCTCGTCAAGCCGCAGAATTTGAAGCCCAATCAATTCGCACCCTAGCAGACGCTAACCGCTACCAAGCCATGGCTGAAGCCGAAGGAAAACAGGCCCTAATTGCCGCAGAAAATACCCTCAATAACGCTAATCGCACTGCTGAACTAATCAAAACCATTTGGCCAGAATTAGCGCCTCAATTACCAGAAATAGTCAAGCATTTAGCACCTCAGCCTGGTGTACTAGGAGATGCCCGTATTTACGCCTTTCCGGGAGTAAATGGCGGTAGTAATGGTAATGGCAAACAACCATCTAACAACAGTATGGGAGATGTGAGTAAATTGCTTTGGTCTACTAGTGGTTTATCCCTAATCAATAGCTTAATGAGTGAAGGTAAATTAGTAGAATTAATCGCCATGATTCCTACTCTACTTAATTCTCCTCCCCAATCTACAAATATCAATAACTCCCACCCACCAAAAACAACAACATCTACTCAAGAAACAGAAATTGCCAAATCCCCTAATTTTCAAGGCCCAGATTTAACATCCGAAGAAACAATGAACTTTAACCCTGTATCAGATATATCGAATAGATCCGATATAGATGAGCTAGAATTAGAAGACGAACCCTTAAGTCACAATCAAAGCTAAGATTGAATATTCTTATAAAGGAATATAGCTCTTTTTAGAGAAAGCCCACCAACTCAAACAACAACCTGACAACCCTCCGGGTTTTCAAAGGGTGAAACTCTCAGTCTTAAAGAATTAAAAAATAACTAAATCTCTCTGAGAGTAATTGAGTTGGCGCTTTCTAGATAAAACTAAGACTCATATCTTAGCTAAAGGCGAACAATAGAGAGTGGCTTTTTCAGTTTGTTTATCCTAATTCCTATAATGCAAATTTATGTCTGATAAACTCAATTCTATGTGGCCATCCCTCAATCAATCTCAAAATTTATTCAACTTAGTTACCACTAACCATGATAGTGATCAACCCTTTAAGTTTTTAGATATTCAACAAGGTTACTGGTCTATTTTTACTAAAAATATCAAAAGAAAACAGCAATTTTTTCAACAATCAGGAGTTATTCCTGAAGATTGGACAATAACTGAAACAGGTAAAAATTTTCTGCAATTTAATAATGGGGTTAGAGTGATTTTTCGCTCAGATAAAATTAGTTTTTCAGAAATGCTTAAATATCCCCAGAAATCACCAGCAACTCTAACTTTGATTAATAGATACTCTCAAAAATATTCTCAGGATAAATACCAAGGAATAGTAATTACTTTTAAACGATTAGTCTCTCTTCCAGGCAAATTAAACGGTGCTGTAAATTATTTTAAAGGTAATTTGATTAATTCAGAAATCAGCGAAAATTTAATCAGTGGAAAAATTAGCTTAGTTTATCAATTGGCTCAATATGAATTTCCTTTGAATTTGGAAATAGAATCTGTAAAATTTAAACAAGTTTCTACAGGATTACTACCAGCTTTGCTGTTTACAGGTAAATTTAAATATCAAACTCAACAAATAACCCAAATTAATCAACATAGTAATGAGTGGCTAGATGATTGGAAAGTATTTAATAAAATTATTAATAAAGGATTTTTAAAATAAGTTCCCTTTTCCTGTACCTCAGATTTTGCACTTTTTCCAAAAGTTATTGGTAGTAGCCGCATGAAGAATAAAGACATGAAGAATGCGCGATCGCAGCTTGCTAGTCAACCCATATCTTGCACAAAAACAAAAGTACTAAATAGGCCAACAGGTGAGAGGGGGGAGAGGGGGAGAAGGGGAGATGGGGAGAGGGGGAGAGGGGGAGAGGGGGAGAAATATGGTTTTTAAGTATTTGCATCAATATCTCATAATATAACTGATTAAACGGACTTGATATTACTTCAAGACTTCAAGACTTCTTACTTCAAAACTCAACCACAACCAGTAACATGAGCACGAGAAGGGCGCAAGCCTTGCTATTAGACTCAGTAGATCACAAAGTCCCTTCTAGAGAAGGAAATTTTTAAGCAGCGATCGCCTCTTTAAAACTGACTTTGTGATCTACTGAAGCTGTGTAGCCTCCAGAATCACTCGCTTCAACTTTTTCAGCAAGCCCTATGTAGATGCCGTTACAAAATGAGCTACCGAGATGTAGCCGAATATTTTTTATTAAGAAGATTCCAATTTACCATGAAACAGTGAGAGATTGGGAAGAACGTTTTGCCCTATGATCAACAAAACTTAATAAAAATAGTTTGACGAGAATAGTTAATATCAACGATTAAACGATATTTATTTCCCTTAATATTAAAAACTGTGAAATTTCCCACTGCTTCAGCTTTGGGATATCGGGTTTGAACTTCTAATAAATTTTTCCAGTTAGCCTGAGAAGCAAAGTAAAACCAGTCCTTAAGAGCATCTTCAACATCTGAGTGACGTTTCCAAAATTCTCGTAATTTAATCTTACTGATAACGTGCATTGTCGGATTAATTTCATTGCCTAAGACTAAATTGACAGATACTCACCACCCTATTAATCGCCCTCAAGAAATATTAAATATAGCAATGAGCGTTGTAGTGTTAACAATATTTATATTTACAGATCCCCCCAACCCCCCTTAACAAAGGGGGGCTTTTCATGATAACTGTAAACATCTATTTGCGAGCTTGCTATAATTCCAATAGTTTATCTGGTGAGGAGATTTTGCCCAATTTGATTGTTAGTTTAGCACAAATATTGTGAACAATGTTTCTAGTGCTCTTGGGAAAGTGCGATCGCTTCCCAATAACTCAAGATTATTGACCAAAAAACAGCCTCTAAGGCGCTCTCCGCTTTCGCTGGCAATTTTGAGTAAGTTTATTGCACCCCTGCCCCCTGCTCCGGTGCTTCTCCTCACCATTTTCTTTGTCAAGAACAAAACAGCCCCCCTTAGTAAGGGGGGTTGGGGGGATCATTGGTGATAAATGTTGTTAACACCACTGCGGTCACTGCTATAAAACAGTGATTTTTTGCAATTCGTTACTATTTTTAACACATTTTCACTAAGTAAATTTTGAGAGATATGAAAGAGCTTAAACCTTGTTGCAGTAAAGGTTTCACCTAATTGGTAAGAGCATTGGTACCAAAAAAATTGACAGAAAAAACGCAAAAATAACAGTTTCAGCGATCCACAAAGGTTATACAAGGATTAGAATAATTCAGTGAAACGTTTAGCCTAGGGATATTTGAGCGATTTATTTAATAAATCATTAATCTAACCTAGGCTAGATGGTAAATAACCCAATTGTAATCTAATGGAGATGTTTACATGAACAAAGGCGAATTAGTAGATCAAGTTGCTAAAATGGCCAACAAAAGCAAAAAAGATACAGACGCAGTAATAACAGCAACCTTTGAAGCAATTATGGAAGCAGTTTCAGAAGGAGATAAAGTAACCTTAGTCGGTTTTGGGTCTTTTGAATCAAGAGACCGCAAAGCCAGAGAAGGGCGTAATCCTAAAACCAATGAAAAAATGCACATTCCAGCAACGAAAGTTCCTGCTTTCTCCGCAGGGAAACTGTTTCGGGAAAAAGTTGCTCCTCCAAAAGAAGAGTAATAACTAAAAAGATTGTGAATAGACCAAATCATGGAGGGAATTTAAACTGGGCAGCTTCTATAGCAAACTGCCCAACCTCTTTGATTTTGGATTTTTCCGCCAGCATAAACCCCCTAGGCCCCCCTAGGAGTGTTATGATGGCAATTACAGAAAATTTGCAGTCAATAAAAACTTATCCAGATCCCAATTATCCTCAACTGAAACAAGCACTAGCCAATTGGCACCAATTATCCCCAGGGCAAATACTCCCCGGCAACGGCTCCGCAGAATTACTCACTTGGGCAGCTATGGAGTTATCTAATTTAAACTATACTTATTTGTTAACTCCCGCTTTTAGTGATTATCAGCGCTCCCTTTCTGCCTTCGGCGCTACAATTAAAACCTCCCCCCTGAATTTCTCTACAGGTGTTTGGGAAATTCCTAGAGGTGTACAAAAATCAGGGGGGTTAATTATTAATAATCCCCATAATCCCACAGGCAAACTATTAACTAGAGAGAAAATCTGTTCCTATCTTGAAGAATTCGCCCTAGTGATAGTAGATGAAGCCTTTATGGACTTCTTACCACCCTCTCAACAAGAAAGTGTCATTGATTTAGTCTCCACTTACCCAAATTTAGTAGTTTTGCGCTCCCTAACTAAATTCTATAGCTTACCAGGATTGCGTTTAGGCTATGCGATCGCTCATCCCCCTCGGTTAGAAAAATGGCAAAAATGGCGCGATCCTTGGCCTGTAAATAGTTTGGCTATAGCCGCCGCCACCGCCGCTATCCAAGATACTCAATTTCAACAACACACTTGGCAATGGTTATTTCAAAACCGTCAAGAACTATTTGAAGCTATAAATACAACAAAAACATTTCAAGTTTTACCAAGTTCAGCTAATTTTTTACTAGTGAAAACTAAAATTCCTGGATCTCAACTACAACAACAACTGCTAAAAAAATACCAAATTTTCATTCGTGACTGTCTCAGTTTTCCTGAGTTAGGAGAGGAGTATTTTCGCCTGGCGATTCTATCCTCAAAAGATAATCATAGATTGGTTGAAGCTTTAAAAGCAGAAGAAACCCATGTCAGTAGACTATGACTTAGTAATTATTGGCCATACTTCAGAAGCTTTGTTTGCTGCCAAAATAGCTAGAGAGTGGCAAGCAAGGGTAGCTTTAGTTTTACAAGTCAATGGGGAGAATAGTTGGAAGCGTGATAGTCTCTATTTAAGAATTCTGCAACAAAATTCTATTTCTCTCCACGAGATAGATGAAATTGTTCAAGAATTAATTGCCAAAGAAGAAGATAGTCTTACTAGTTTAGCTACTATGGGTGTAGATATTATCGCCGATTGTGGAGAATTTGTCCGTCTTCCTAGTCTCGCCTTTGTGACTCCTCAACGGAAACTGCGATCGCGCAGTTTCCTGTTAGCCACAGGTTGTGATTTTACGATTCTTCCTCATCCTGACTACCTAACTATCTTTCAACCCTCACACCTAGAAAAACTCTCCTTACTAGGCGATAAACTAGTAATCACAGGCAAGAATCATCAAGCTATAGAAATCGCTCAATATCTCCATAATCGCGGTAAACAGGTAACTCTAATTACTCAACACCAGCAACTATTACCGGAAGTAGATGCAGAAGCTTCTTCAGTTTTACAAGCAATCCTCGAAGCAAAGGGAATAGAAATATTTACTAATTCCCCTATTTCACAAATTAAAATTATAGACGGAGAAAAATGGCTACAGGCAGGGAATCAAGCCTTAACCGCTTCTGAAGTTTTATTGATTCCAGCAACAACTCCAAGTTTACAAGGATTAAATTTAACGAGTGTTGGAGTAGATAGTCAAGACAATCAGCTTATTGTTAATGATAAGCTACAAACGACTAATTCTCGTATTTATGCCTGTGGGGAGTTAATTGATTCTCCGAGTAATCAAGAGATTTGTCAATATCAAGCAAAAGTAGCCGTAAAAAATGCTTTATTTCTGCCGATATCTAGGGTAAACTATCAAAATATTCCTAGGGTTATCTTTACTAATCCTCCTTTAGCTACTGTGGGTTTAGGGGAAATCCCCTCTCAAGAAACTTATGGAGCTCAAATAACTGTACTAAGAGAATACTATAAAAATAATATAAAATCTGAAATCGAAGAGCAAACTAGTGGTATAGTTAAATTGATAGTGAAAAAAAATGGGGAAATAGTGGGAGGACAAATAGTAGGAGTAGTAGCAGAAGAAATGATTGGGGCGATCGCCACAGCTATACAGTCTAAAACTACTATATCTCAAATGCTCTATAGTTTTCCTGACTATAGTTTTTCTCAACTCTTAGGGAAAATTGCTTGGCAATGGGAGAGTCAGAAGATTAAAACTAATCCTTGGTTAAGTTGGGCCAAAACCTGGTTTAATTGGCGACGTAAGAGAATATCATAAAAAATATCTACCAAAAAGATATGAAAGCATCATTTATTGTTTTTGAAGGTTTAGATGGTTCAGGAACTTCTACTCAAGCCGAGTTACTGTTACAATACTATGTTAATCATAACTATCAAGCTATTATTAGTCCTGAGCCTACTAGTGGGCCTATAGGTAAATTTATCAGAACTGTTCTCAATCAGCAAGTGGATTTAGAACAAAAAACAACTGAAAGTTTCGATCAACAAATGTCTTATTTATTTGCAGCAGATCGCTACTATCACCTCTATAATAAGACCAATGGAGTGATTGAGTTATTACAAGACCACATTACCGTTATTAGTACTCGTTATTATTTTTCTTCCTTTGCCTATCACTGTCATCAATCTCAAGACTGGGAATTAGTTAAAAGACTTAACCAAGGGTTTCCCCCTCCAGATGTAGTTATTTACCTAGATATTCCCCTAGCAGTCTCTCTAGCTAGATTAGAAACAAGATCCCAAAGAGAAATCTATGAAAATCAGCACAAGTTAACTCAGGTAAAAGCCAATTATGAAAAGGTTTTACGAGAATATACAGGTTTAAAGTTACAGTTAGATGCCACGCAAACTAAAGAGGTGATTCATGAGATGATTGTAGAGTTTATTAATAGTAAATTATTAAGAGGGTCAACTTCTGCGGGCTGAAGCCGCGCAGCTTGGACGGCCCAAAGTCTGACTAAGAGTTGGCTAGACCACGAGCCAAAAGCCATAACACTTCCGGGTATTTCCCTAGCTCGGACTATTTGTTGGCTTCCTTGGGTGGAAGCACTGCGTAATTGCAGGACACAAGGCTTTTGGTGGTCTTAGGGACTTACAACTTGTAAAACAAGGATTATCTCTTATGTTGCGAGTACCAGTTCAAAATCCCGATGGTTCTCCGGCAATGCCTACCAAAGCATCGCGGGCACGCCGTTGCTCACATCTTGCATCTTTACCTAATGTTACTGGTGGTGGTTGAGTAATGAGTAATGAGTTACGGGCGACTTTAGTCTCATATCAAAGCACCAGAACTTATGTACTAAATTAACCTCAGAAAAAGTTCATTTCTCTTTCGCCTAAGATCTTACACTCGGTCAACCAATTTTTAAGCTTTGAGCATTAATTCTTTAACTCATTACTTCAAAACTCATTACTTCAAAACTTAACCACCACAAGTAACTTTGGGTAAAGATCAAGATCTGAGTAGTCGTCGGTTCGCCTTTCCTCCCCGCACTAAAGTTACGGGGATTCCAGGCTTTCAATTACTTCTGTTGAAAATATTTCCCTTGTCTATCTTTTGGACTAAAGTCCAACTACGAACCTAGTTTTTTTGGTGTATATAAACAGGATTTAGTATAATGTCGAATCAGTATACAAATAGTTAAACAAATATGACCAGCACGATTAAATACATATTAAGAAATTTAATCACTTTGAGAGAATTTTGTCCTAGCTTATCAGACCATTTATTTCTTATTTTCGGTTGTCAAAGAAGCGGCACTACCTTACTTCTCTCTATTCTCAATGCTCATTCACAGATAAATACCGTGGATGAAACTGAATTTCCCTCACCCTATCCTTTTCCCTCAGCTCAAAGATTAGTTTACAACAAAATCTTCAACTATTATTCCTGTTTTAAAATTTTAGAACATTCTCATCAAGTTGAATTTTTACAAAAATATTACCCCAAAGCTAAAATAATTTGGCCGATTAGAAATCCTTTTAGTACTATATTATCAATGCAAAATCTCACTAATTCTCAAGGAAACTGGATCGAAAGATGTGGCCAAACAGAAATTAACCGACTAGCTAACTATTATCCCAACCAATTAAAAAATCTCGACTTTTCTCAACTATCTGATACAGAAATTGGGGCACTTTATTGGTTGTATAAAAATAAATTTCCTCAGGTTTTAAGAGATTATGGTTTTAAAGTATATATATTTAAATATGAAAACCTTTTGCAAAATACAGAAATACAGTTAAAAAAAATTATTAATTTTCTTGAGCTAAATTGGGATAATAAAATTATCAATTTTGCTCAAAATAATCCCAGTAAAACCCTAGCTGGAGGAACTCAAACAGACCAACCCATTGATCCTAAAAGGATTAATGATTTTCAAGGCTTAACTACCGATAAAATTAGCATAATCAACTCAATTTGTCAAGAGCTAATTACTCAATACAATTATAATTTGGAGACAATGTTATCAAATGAATAGTGAAAATTGCGGTGTATTTTACGTAGCGGCAGGAAAAAAATATGTTGATGAAGCCTGTTATTCAGCAAGTAGTCTCAGAAAAATTAATCCTAATATCAACATAGCAATAGCTTGTAATGAAGAGCCGAAAAATAAAAACTTATTTAATCATATAATCATAGTTGATGAAACAGTCTCCTCCAGAAATGAAGGCTTACTATTCAAAGTAAAAACTCTTTACTTCCTCTCTCCCTATGAAAAGACTCTATTTGTAGACACAGATACATTTTTCACGGCAGATTGTGTCAGTGGCTTTGAAATTCTCACATATTTTGATATTGCTATGTGTTTAGCGCCAGTAGATACTCACTATCCTCGTCTTGAATCAGGGGATAAACTAGAATGTAAACCTTTGAATACTGGTGTTATTTTCTTTAAGCAAAATAAAGTCAATCACTATCTTTTCCAGCGATGGATTGATATTTACTCAGATAAATTAGCAAAAAATAATAACTTACGAGAAAGCGATCAAACTTCATTTGTAGAAGCTCTAATCTCTTCTCAATCGAGACTATATCCTTTGCCTAGTGAGTGGAATGCCAGATTTTGCTTTATCAATGTTTTTTGTGAGCCTGTGAGAATTTTACATGGCTATTCTAGACGATTAGAAAATATTGCTTATCTGATTAACCTTAACTCCAATGCTTCCAGGGCATGGATTCCCCATTTAAAAAAAGCCATAGTCTTTAAACCTTATACTTGGAGACACAAAGCAGGTAAAATTAGAGATAATTTACTGAAATTCTTTGAGAAATAAGCTTCTATCGAAGCTGATTTGATATGTAGAGCCAGAAATAAACAATTGTCAGTTAAGAGCTTCAACTAAACCAACTCCGTAACCTTGGACATAGTTAACGCCCATTTCTGCTAACTTATTCCGGGTTTTTTGATTTTCTACGCATTCAGCGATAGTTTCGATTCCTAATAACTGAGCGATTTTTTGAATAGATTCTACAATGATATAACTAAGTTCGTTTCTATCAATACTTTTAATGAAGCTTCCGTCAATCTTGATATAATCAACAGGTAAATTTTGTAAATAGATAAAAGAAGACATCCCAGTGCCAAAATCATCTAGTGCAAATTGACAACCAAAAGTTTTAAACTTTTTAATTAACTTTTTTGCCTGGGTTAAATTACTAATTGCCGCTGTTTCAGTTATTTCAAAACAAACTGATTCTCCCGGTAAAGTTTTATTACTGAGTAATTTTTCTACATGGTCCAAAAATTCTAAGTTTCCAAAGCTATTACCAGATAGATTAACTAAATATTTAGTAGAAACAATACCATGACTATTAATAAATTCTGCCAATTTTTCAATGACTATTTTATCTATACTAGGCATTAATCCAAATTCTTCCGCCGTAGCAATAAAATCCCGAGGATATACTAATTGTTGCTCTTCTGATACCATACGTACAAAAATCTCATACCGTGTTAAAACTGAGATGCTTTCATCAATAACAGTTGGTTCAATTTTTTGCCGATAGAGAACAAAATTTTTCTCTTGAATAGCTCGATTAAGAATTGTAATTATTTGATGCTTACTACGCATCTTAATTAAAGTATGTTCAGTGGATTTATAGGATTGAATACTCCCTATACCTATCTTTTTTGCTGTCAAACAAGCAGCATCCGCGGAACTTAGAATGATAGAAATATCAGAAGTATTCTTATTTATCTCCACTAATCCGAAGCTGGCAGTTATTTTGATGATTTTTTTTTGCCAAACAAAGTTAAACTCCTGAATTATTTTTCTGAGTTGAACAACTTTTTCGTAGGCATTAGTTAAGTTGCAATCTGGCATAAGTAGGACAAATTTGTCACTACTTAAATGAGCGAGAATGCCATAGTTTTTAGTTTCCTGTTGTAAAACCTGACTCAAGTCTATGAGTAATTTATCTCCTCCTTGATAACTACAGTTATCGTTAATCGCTCTAAAATGATTGATATCAAAGTAACAAAGGGTATGAATTTTATTTTCTTGGTTTGCTGTTTCAATAGCATAAGATAGACATTTTTCTAAATAGATACGATTGTATAATCCAGTTAAAGTATCTCGCTCTGATTGGTAGTTTAGTTGTCCTAATAAAGTATCTAAATCGTATTCATTATTAAATATTATTGTATAACCTGTAGTTTGATAGTTATTTTCATCAATTTTTCTTGTAGTTAAAGTAATATCTATTTTTTGATTAGTATTATTTACCAAGTAATACTGATTATCACAGCTAGTTAGAGAATTAATTCTCGAAAATATCGTTAGATAATTATCTACCATTTCATCATTAGTTCTCTTTCTTAGCTTAAAAACTTCCTGGAGATGATTATTAATGGCTTGGTTATAGTTGAATCCTATTAATTCGCAGGCTTTGTGATTGAGATAGGTAATATAGTATTTAGAATCAGTGATAATTACAGCATCTCCCAAAGTTTTAAGGGCGACTTCAGCAAGTTGTTGTTTTTGCTCAATTTCTTTTTGTAAATTAACTGTATCAGTAAGGTCTGCTACAAAAGAAAGAATTGAAAGTAGATTTCTTTGGTGATCAAAAAGTAGAGAATTATACCACTCACAGTTAATTACTCGGCCATCTTTTGTATAGTTACGATTTCTAGAAATATTATTAGTAACCTGTTGATTGAGTAATTCTCTCATAATTTCTGACACATTGTCTTGATCTTCTATATAAACAAAATTCCAATCAAAAGGATTTTTAGAGAGAATTTCAGACTTTGTCCAGCCAAATATAAGTTCGGCCATTTTTGACCACCGAATTACTCGAAATTGATTATCCCATTCGATTACACCCAGGGGAAGATTATCTAGGTGAGAGTTTAGTAAATTGATAGAAGTCATCTCGCACTTAATCGATTAATTAAAATTTTAGATTAGTCTTTATTTTAATATCTTAATTAAGATATTAAAATAAAGAAAACAAAACTTGAAAATATATGGTACAAGCAGCACAAAAAAGTGATAATTTAGCCCTAGCACAAGCAGCCGTGGAGTTGATAAAAAAAAATGGTTGTGAATATGGAGATATACGTATCAATCGCTACCGCCAACAAAATCTCATGGCAAGAGATCGCTCTTTGAATCAGTTAGCAGATAATCTTAACTCAGGCTTTGGAATTAGAGTACTATATAAGGGAGCTTGGGGATTTGCCGCCAGCTCACAAATCGACCCTGAAACCATTACTAGAACTGTTAATTTAGCAGTAGATATAGCCAAAGGGAGTTTACTGTCTCAACAACAACCAGTGAAATTAGTACCCGTAGAAGCTAGTAAAGACACCTACATCACACCCATTATCATAGATCCCTTTACAGTGTCTGTAGCAGAGAAAGCAGAATTATTGTTAGAGATTAATCACCAATTACTAGAATACGAAAATCAGGGAATAAAAAAAGCCTATAGCTTTTTAAGCTTCACCCAAGAAACAAAAAGCTTCGCTTCCACAGAAGGTTCAGTGATAGAACAAATTATCTATCGTAGTAATGGGGGTTACGGGGCTACAGCGATCGCCAACGGCGATGCCCAAAGCCGCAACTACTCCCTCAATCCCCTGAATATAGGCTACGAAAACATCAATAAACAGGATTTACTCAATAATATAGATAGAGTGGCCCAAGAAGCGATCGCCAAAGTCAAGGCACCAGAAATTCCTGCCCAAGTTACTAATTTAATCTTACAACCCACCAATCTCTGGTTAACTATACACGAATCTGTAGGACATCCCACCGAACTAGATAGAGTGTATGGATATGAAGCCAACTTCGCAGGCACTAGTTTTGCCACCACCGATAAACTAGGAAAACTGCAATACGCAGCTCCCTGGGTTAATTTTAAAGCAGATCGCACCCAACCAGGAGGACGCAGTACTGTAGGTTATGATGATGAGGGGGTAAAATCCCAAGAGTGGTATGTAGTCAAAGACGGTATCTTAGTAGATTATCTCACAGATAGAGAAACAGCCTATCGTTTAGGACGCGGTAGTAGTAATGGCTGTGCTTATGCTGATAGTTGGTCAAGTATTCCTATGGTGCGTATTCCTAACCTCGGTTTAGAACCAGGTAAACCCGATGATAGCCATACTGCCACCCTTGCAGAAATGATTAGTGATACTGAAGAGGGGATTTTAATCGATGGCATTGGTAGTTTCTCTATCGACCAACAAAGACGTAATTTTCAATTTGGTGGCGATGCCTTCTGGAAAATAGAAAAAGGTAAAATTGTGGGGATGTTAAAAAATGTAACTTATCACTCCATGACCACTGACTTTTGGAATAGTATTGATGCGATCTCCCCTGAAGATGAATGGGAGCAATGTGGGGTCAATTTATGCGGCAAAGGCGAACCCATGCAGATAGCTCAAATGAGTCATGCTTGTGTTCCCGTGAGAGTTAGAGATATTCAGATTGGCAAAAATTAGTTAAAAAAAAGAGGGTATTGTTATAATACCCTGGGAAAAAAATAATTTTTACTTTCAATACTTTTAATGGTTACGGATTTGCCAATCAGTATTAGGTTCAGTTTCAAAAGCTACTGTAGCTAGACGTCCTAGCTCACCATCATATAGCCAAACACCGTTGTTACCATTAGCACCATTGCGCCAAACAATGTCAGCGAAGCCATCACCATTGAAATCACCAGTACCACGAATAGCCCAGTCTGGGTTAAGTTCTGAGTCTAGAACAACGACTTCGTCTACATTTTGACCAGCTTCACCACCCATTAACCAGATACCATTTTCTCCGGTTGTTCGGTTGCGCCACAGGATATCAGCCGTGTCATCTTCATTAAAGTCATCGATCCCTACCATTTCCCAGTCTGTGTTAGACTCTGATTGAATGGCAACTTTTGCTACCACACCCAGGTCTTCATCTAGGTACCAGATACCATTATCACCAGTTTCTGAGTTACGCCAGAACAGGTCGTCATTACCTTCTTGATTAGCATGACCTGCGCCAGCTATGTACCATGCTGTGTTTCTTTCTGCCTCAAATTGGCGGATACCTTGGCGTTCACCATCTCTCATCAACCAGACAAAGTTTGCCCCTGTGTCAAAGTTGCGCCAAATAATATCTTCTGTACCATTGTCGTTGAAATCACCAGTACCAGAAATTGCCCAAACAGGGTTATTTTCTGAGTCAATACTAACTTTTTCTTGAGGACCGAAGGTACCCCCTTCATCAGCATCATTCATATACCAGAAGCCATTATCTCCACTGACTCGATTGCGCCATACTAAGTCAGAGATACCGTCGTCGTTAAAATCAGCTTTTACTGGTTCGTTTTCTTGATTGAATATTTCTGATTCTATTTCTGATTCTAAGATTTCTAAGCTAAATTCTTGATCAGCCATTTTTGTTTAAGCCTCCTCACACTAAAAATGAGATTATCATTGCTTTTTGATGACTATCATAGTATATTACCATGTTTATTAGCAACAATTTACTTTAAATTTAATTTTTATTTAAGTTAATTTTTGTTTAATTTACTTAAACAGATCCTTAACTTCTTCCAAAAGATATAGATCAGTAAGTTAATAATCTTTATGCTAGAATATCTTTTAATTTTTTTCTATTTCTCTAGGGATACTCAAATATTAATATGTTTTTAACTACTAAACTTACTAATTATATAATAGTCAAAAGCCAAACATTAGCTTATAAACTTAAAAAAACTCCAGAAAAGTTACTAATTTTTGTGAAAGATTTGGTAAAGTTTAACTATCCTAAATCCAAAAGAGTTATTTATGAGGGACTCTGTCATATTGTGAATTTCCCTACTTACTTAAAACGTAAATATTTAGGACAAAAGCTTATTAACCAAACTTCTTTAGAAGCTTTTCAACCTATATCCAGGGAAACAGGTTTTAGTTGTTATTCTCAACTGGATTTTCCACCATTAGATACAGCAATTGACTTTGCTAGAGAAAGACTATCTCAAACTAATCTCCAAGAATTACTGGACAAAGCTGAGGGGAAACATAAGTACTTGTTAGCCTTGCCAATTAAACACGAATTAACCCTAGATTCTCCCTTAGTAAAATTAGCTTTACATCCTGCTCTCTTAAGTATTGTAACTCAATACATAGGTGTATTGCCAATTTTAAACTCAGTTAATATTCTCTACTCCGCTAATCAATCAATTCATGAACATAGTTCCCAGTATTCTCACTTAGATCCCGAAGGAGTAAGACAAATCAAGGTTTTTATCTATCTTAACGAAGTAACAGAGGAAGCAGGACCATTTACCTTGATTCCCGCTAAGAAATCTCAAGCAATTTATCCTGTTTACAAAGGTGGGAGGCTTACAGATGAATTTATAAGTAAATTTGTAGAACCAGAAGATTTTACCCCGATAACAGGGCCAGCAGGGACTATGATACTAGTAGATACATCTAGCTGTTTTCATTTTGGCAGTAGACCAGGTAAATTAGATCGTCGAGGTATTTTATTACAATACGTTTCACCCTTCGCCATGATTTTTCCTCGTTTCGGCTGGCAAAGAAAGACAAGACTCGCTCATTTAGCTAGAGAGGATTCATCAGTATTGATAAAATGTTTATTGGGAGTGAATTAACGTACCCTATATAATAATCTTAAAATTAATCAGAAAACAAGAAAAAATGGGAGGAGCAATGAAATTTACCGCCTATGCAGCTTTAAAACCCCAAGAAAAACTACAATTATGGGAATATGAACCCGCACCCTTAGAAGAAAATCAAATTGAAATCAAAGTAACTCATAATGGTCTTTGTCATACAGATATTCACATGAGAGACAATGACTGGGGAGTGAGTCAATTTCCTCTAGTGGCAGGTCATGAAGTAGTAGGAGAAGTTACAGAAGTTGGGAGCAAAGTAACCAATTTAAAACCAGGCGATCGCGTGGGCTGTGGTTGGATACGTAATTCCTGTCGCACATGTGACTATTGTTTGTCTGGAGAAGAAAATATCTGTCGTCAGGGTTATACTGGCTTAATTGTCGGTAATCATGGTGGTTTTGCTGATAAATTAAGAATCAATGCAGATTTTGTTTATAAAATTCCTGAAAAGTTAGACTCTGCTAGTGCCGCACCCCTATTATGTGCCGGAATTACCGTCTATACACCTCTACGTACCCATATTAAACATCCCGCTACCCGAGTGGGAATAATCGGTATAGGTGGTTTAGGACATTTAGCGATTAAATTTGCTAAAGCAATGGGTGCAGAAGTCATAGCTTTTTCCTCTTCCCCAGGTAAAGAAGCAGAAGCTAAAGAATTCGGCGCCCATCATTTTGTTAAATGGGGCACGGCTGAAGAAATGAAGGATTTAACAAATTCTTTAGATTTATTGTTAACTACTTCTTCGGCAGAATTAGACTGGGACTTAGCTTTTAGCTTATTAGCAAATAATGGTGTTTTATGTTTCTTGGGAATTCCTGTATCTAGTATTAATGTTCCCCTAATTCCCTTAATCTTTGGACAAAAATCAATCGCAGGTAGTGTAGTTGGCGGACGAAAATTTATGCAGGAAATGTTAGAATTTGCTGCCCTTAATCAAATTACACCGATGATTGAAACTATGCCTATAGGTGAAATTAATCAAGCGATGGACAAGGTAGCGGCTAATAAAGCTCGTTATCGCATTGTTTTAGTTTCCTAAAATTTATACTTGAGGAGGTGATTAAAGGCTCTATTCTATGATTAGCTTATTTAGTGCCAATAAATCTAAAGTTTCGCTAATTTTGCTCTTTTTTCTGGTTATTTGTGCCAATTATGCTAGTCAAATTCATCTTTGGGGTGATGAAACTATTGCCATTTTGCGTGCTAATAATGATTGGAGGGACATTTTAGCTGATGCTGATAATCATACTCCTACTTATTTTTTATTGCTAAAGTTATTAACTCCAGTTATCTCAAGTAATAGTATTTTTTGGTTACGTCTACTTCATGTTGTGCCCTTTTTAGGGGGTTTATATCTTGGTTATTTGACTTTAAAACAAGTATTTCCTCACTCTCCTATTCCCCTATTAACCTTGGCTATTACTATTTTTTTACCTAACTATATATTTTATGCCACCAATATTAGAATGTATAGTTTGACTTTTTTAGCTGCCATGGCTTTTATCTATATAGTTATTTTACTATTACTAGAAAAAGTTCAAAAAAACTTGGTCTATTTATTGGCTTTATTTTTAATATCCTTAGCTTTGACCATTAGTAGCTTTACTAGTTTAATTTATCTATTTCCTGGATTATTTATTTGCTTATATAAGAAACATTATCGCCCATTTTTTGCAATTTTAAGCGCTTTTTTTATAGGTTTTGCTGCGGTAGTAATTGTTTGTCCTGGTGATATCGGGGCTATAGTCAATTGGCAAGTAGTTTTATCTCAAGGTATTAGTACTGATAAATTTACCTTAATTAGCTTTGCTAAGCAAGTTTATTTTGGCATTAGACCGGGTTTAGATTTGATTTATCCGGCAGGTTTACCTGTAGTAATCGCTTTAGGTTTACCAATTCTGCTGATGATAGTTTATTTTATTCAGTTAGGACGTTTGGGTTGGCAGAATAAGTCTAATTTAGCTTTACAATTTATGTTAATTAATTCTTGTATTTGGTTGCTAGTCGCTCCCACAGGCTATGCTTTTACTCGTTTTTTTCTTCCTAGTCAGTTTTTTATGGTAGCTATCTTGGTAGCAGGAATTTATAGCAGTAAAAAACTCTGGATGCTTATTTTTAGCTTAGTGGTGATAGCCATGGTGATGATTAATATTAAAGAAGTGGTGCAGCCAACTCTACGTCTATATAGTATGATTCCTTATGAGGAGATAGCAACTGATGTAATTAAACAAAGCAAGGTTAATGATGTAGATACAATCATCCTGGCCCATAATTCTCTAAATACTAAATCAATTGAATACTTTCTTAAAGAAAAGTTAGAATCAACTTCTATTAATTTAACTATCTTATTTTGGAATCCTGAGTTAGATATGCCCGCAATTCCACTGATTTATATCTCCCATCTAGCAGAAAATGAAGAATTTACCTCCGGGGAAACTATCGCTGAAAAGTGGAATTTAACCCCAGAAAAATTGCAAGGATATATAAAAATAGAGAGATTGCCTTATAATTTTTTATGGAGGCAAAGAATAAGCGATCGCGCCTTACAACCAGAAGCTGTTATTACTTATATACTCAGATAAACTATCGCTGAAAAGTGGAATTTAACCCCAGAAAAATTGCAAGGATATATAAAAATAGAGAGATTGCCTTATAATTTTTTATGGAGGCAAAGAATAAGCGATCGCGCCTTACAACCAGAAGCTGTTATTACTTATATACTCAGATAAACAAGATGAATCTCAATAATAACTCCATACCAAGAAGACAAATACTCAACTTTTTTACTGGCGCCGCCGTTGCTTTCTGTTTAAATTCCATTAGCAAATCAATCTCAGTAAAAGCCACTGAAGCGATTATCGCTAAAGATAATCAAGGTAATCCTCTCTCAGCTAAAGAGATGTTAGCACAACCTCCAGGAACTAAAATTTTAATTGCTGGTTTAAGAGGAGATCCGACATATTTAACTATTAGTGATGAAGGGAGTTTACAACCTTGGGGAGTAGTAAATATCTGTCCTCATGCCGGATGTGATGCTGATTGGAGTAGTGAAAATAGTTATTTTGAATGTCCCTGTCATAATTCTCAATTCGATTCCCAAGGTAAAGTCCTTCGTGGTCCCTCAGGTTACCCTTTAGAATTAGTTAGTGTTAGAGTAGCTGATGATTATATTCAGGTTTCTCCCTGGGAAGGAAGCGATCCTCGTACGGGTGAAACTCCCTGGTGGATGTAGTGTAGTCGGTTTTGAGTATCTAAATTGAACAGGAAACACCTTAACACCTTAACAGGTAAGGGTTTTTTGACCATTTCAAAACTTTTTCTATTTTACGTTTAATTTCGCCTACCTACTTAGATGATTGATAAGGCTCAATACCAAACTTTACAAAATATAGCACAGTTAAAACCAGACCTAATTATTAGAGGTTCCTTGTTTCCAGAACCTGTATGTATAATTACGGTCATACATACAGGAGATAATAGCTGTAAATTAATCGGTCAAGGATTAAATACCAACCAAGTATATCAGCCGATTCTTACTACAGCTCAAATACAAGAATTACAAATAGAACCTGATACAGAATCTTTTGACGGAGATTCTACCCTATTTCGTCTAGGGGTTGAAGCCATGCGGTGGAGTTTAGCCCATGAATACGACCCCTATTTCTCCTTGGCTATGTCACGGGTTGACCCCCTTCCCCATCAACTAGAGGCAGTATACGAGTATTTTCTCAAACTCTCTAGAATTCGTTTTCTCCTTGCCGATGACCCAGGCGCAGGTAAAACTATTATGGCAGGTCTTCTCCTTAAGGAATTAAAAATTAGAGGTTTAGTACAGCGGGTTCTGATTCTTTCTCCTGCTAACCTGACTTTTCAATGGCAGAGAGAAATGAAAGATAAATTTCGGGAAAACTTTGAGGTAATTAGAGGGGATATCTTGAGGGCTAATTATGGTCAAAACCCTTGGCAAGATAAAACTCAAGTTGTTACCTCTATTTCCTGGGTATCAGTGATAAAAGATGCTAAAAAAAGCCTTCTTAGGTCCCATTGGGATTTAATTATTGTCGATGAGGCACACAAAATGAGTGCCACTACAAGAGAAAAAACTTTAGCCTACCAGTTAGGGGAAAAACTCTCAGAAATAACCGACCATTACCTGTTAATGACCGCTACTCCCCACAAAGGAGACCCCAATAATTTCTGTCTCTTCTTAGAACTTTTGGATAAAGATGTTTATGGAGATATCAAAAGCTTAGAAGAAGCAATGGCGCGAAATTCTGCTCCTTTTTACCTACGTCGCACCAAAGAAGCGTTAATGACTTTTCCCGATTCTGATACCGGAGAAGTTAAAAAACTATTTACTAATCGTCGCGTAGAAACTATCGCTTTCCAAATTAATAACTACGAACTTGACCTTTATTGGGACTTAACTGATTATGTACAAGACCAATCCATCAAAGCTATTCAAGAAGACCCCATTAGAGGGAGAGCTTTAGGCTTTACTATGGCAATGCTGCAACGTCGTTTTGCTTCTAGTATATATGCTGTTCGTCGTTCTCTAGAAAGAATGAAAAACAAACGGGAGAAGATATTAGAAGACCCTGATACTTATCGTCAAGAGCAAATAAATAAGAAATTACCCCATGATTTTGAGGAAATGACTGAAGGAGAACAAGAAAAAATTATTGGGGATTTAGAAAATATAGTTGTTTCTGTTAATACTCAAGATTTACAAAATGAGATTAGAAAGTTAAAAGAGTTAATTCATTCAGCTAGAGAGTTAGAAAAGCGAGAGATTGAAACTAAATTAGTCAAACTAAAAGAGGTGATTACTCAACAGGGGATTTTCCAAGACCCAAACATGAAATTACTGATTTTTACCGAACATAAAGATACTCTTGATTATTTAGTAGCTAAATTAAGAGACTGGGGTTTAACAGTTACCCAAATTCATGGGAGTATGAAGATTGGCGATAGAGATACACCAGATACCAGAATTTATGCAGAAAAAGAATTTAGAGAGGATTGTCAAATATTAGTAGCCACAGAAGCTGCTGGTGAGGGGATAAATCTTCAGTTTTGCTGGTTCATGATTAATTATGATATTCCCTGGAATCCTGTACGTTTAGAGCAACGTATGGGCAGAATTCACCGCTATGGTCAAGAGAAAGACTGTTTAATCTTTAATTTTGTGGCTAATAATACTCGTGAAGGCGCAGTGCTTGATAAACTGTTTGAACGGATTAAGAATATTGAAGCAGATTTAGACCCAGAGAAAACAGGTAAAGTGTTTAATGTTCTTGGTGATATTTTCCCCTCTAATCAATTGGAGAAAATGTTAAGAGAAATGTACACTAAGAATTTAACTGAAGAAGCAATAGTAGAGCGTATTGTTAAATCTGTTGATATTGAACATTTTCAGAAAATTACCAGCTCCGCTTTAGAGGGATTAGCCAAGCGTGAGTGCAATTTAATTAAGCAGCTTGGTAAACATATCGAAATGAAAGAGCACCGACTTGCCCCTGAAAGTATCGAAGAGTTTTTCCTAGCCGCGGCACCTAGGGTGGGTATTTCCCCTAAACAGGTGGGAAAAGATTCTCATATTTTTCGTATTGGTAAAATTCCTAGTTCTCTATGGTCAATAGGCGATCGCCTGGAGTCAAAATTTGGTAAACTTGGTAGAGAATATAAACAAGTCGTATTTAACAAAGAGATTCTCAAAGAGAATCCTACCCTAGAATGGGTAACACCCGGTCATCCTCTGTTTGAGACTGTTAGAGAGGCAATAGAAGTTAAATCACAAGATAATTTAAGAGCTGGTGCCATCTTCTATGACTTACATCGCTCACAACCAGTTATGCTTGATGTTTTCTCCGGCAGCATCACTGATGGACGAGGAAATGTTCTCCATAAGAAGCTTTTCGTAATTGAGAGCGATTTCAACAGCCATATTATTCTCAGACAACCAACTATCTTTTTAGACTTAATATCTACTGAAAAAGATATAAAGCCCTTAGATACTAGTAATTTACCAGGTAAACAGCAATTAGAGCAAAAATTAATTACAGAAGCTTTACAACCCCTGTTAGAAGAAGTGAAACTAGAAAAACTCAAAGAGGTTGATACTATTACTAGACATATAGAAATTAGTCTGAAAACCATTATTGATAGAGAAAATTGTAAGTTAGCTGAACTATTAGAACAAAAAGAATCAGGCTCAACGGAAGCAGGATTAGATGGGAGAATCAAGCAAGTAGATGACAGACTCTCAGAGTTAAATTATCGTCTAGAAAGCCGACTGCAAGAATTACAACAAGAAAAAAGCCTTACCATTTCTGATATACATCACTATGGTCGCGCTTGGGTATTGCCACATCCAGACCGAAATTCTCCTCAACTAGCTGAAATGGTGAGTAATGAAGAGATTGAGAGAATTGCCGTAGAGGAGGTGATTAAATACGAAGAAAATAGAGGGAGGAGAGTAGAGAGTGTCGAGAGAGAAAATCGAGGATTTGATTTAATCTCCAGACTTCCACACCCAGAAGACCCCCAAACTGCCAGAGATATTAGATTTATTGAAGTAAAAGGGAGGTCTGCTGTGGGAGATATCGCCTTAACTACTAATGAGTATAAAACTGCTCAACGGCTAAAACAAGACTATTGGCTTTATGTGGTGTTTAATTGTGCAACTAAACCAGAAATCCACTGTATTAACGACCCTGTTAAATTAGGATGGAAGTCTGTTTCTAAAATCCAGCATTATCAAATTAATTCTCAAGAGATAATAGAGAAATTTAGTATTTAGTATTTAGTAGGGTGCGTTAGGGCGAAGCCCGTAACGCACCGTTAGTTGAGTAATGAGTAATAAGTAATGAGTAATGAGTAAGAAGCCAGTAACCTGTAGGT